>CAMYQS010000047.1 GCA_947296835.1 uncultured Atopostipes sp. | reverse complement strand
GTTGTGAACCAAGATAATGATCTTGGTTCACAACTATCATGGTTTAGAGATATTATTGAGCTTCAAGACGAATCTTCTGACGCGTCAGAATTTATGGATTCAATTAAACAGGATATTTTTACCGATAATGTCTATGTATTTACGCCAAACGGAGATGTGATGGAGCTACCTGAAGGAGCCAGTACATTAGACTTTGCTTATCACGTTCACTCAGAAGTGGGAGACCGTTCAACGGGTGCGAAAGTAAATGGAAAAATTGTACCGTTGAACTATAAGCTGAAGACAGGGGATATTGTAGAGATTATTACATCCTCGTCATCCGCAGGTCCAAGTCGAGACTGGTTGAAGTTTGTTAGTACATCAAAAGCGAAAAATAAGATTCGCCGTCATTTCAAAGAGCAAGAAATGGAAGACGCTGTTGAGAACGGTAAACGAATCATTGCCGAGCTCATTACAGAACAAGACTTTAATCCAAAAGATTTCATGACTCCAGAGAAAATGGATGAACAAGCACAAGAGTTTAACTACAAAGACCATGAAGTCCTTTATGCTGCCATTGGTTTTAATGAAATAAGACCAATGACCGTAGTAAATCGTCTTACAGAAGATGAACGTAGAAAACGTAATAAGAGTGCTGAGAACTTATCAAACACAACACCAAAAACACCTAAAAAAGAACCAGAGAAATTAACAATCCATCATGAAGATGGGGTAGTGGTAGAGGATACAGACAACTTACTATCACGCTTAAGTAAGTGTTGTAACCCGGTTCCGGGAGATGAAATTGTGGGCTATATTACTCGTGGTCGTGGCATCTCAGTTCACCGTAAAGACTGTCCAAATGTAGTTGGTCAAGATGATCTTGCTAATCGTCTCATTGAAGTTGAGTGGGAGAATACGAAGACAAGTAAAATCTACGATACAGACCTTGAAATTTATGGATTTGACCGTTCAGGTTTATTAAACGATATTTTAGAAGTTGTAAATAGTTTTTCAAATCGTCTGAGTAATATAAATGGACGAGTGGATAACGATCAAATGGCGACTATTCGAGTAACATTAGGCATACGTAATACCAACGAACTGGAAGGGATAATCGATAAGATTAGCCAAGTCCCAGATGTTTATTCTATCCGTCGTCTGATAAAATAACCAATTAAGGAAGTGTTATAGAGTGAGAGTAGTGATACAACGAGTCTCAAAAGCTAAAGTAGTAGCAGACGGCGTTGAAAGTGGGGCGATCAACAAAGGTTTTCTTTTACTGGTAGGAGTCGAAGAAGCAGATACAAGTAAAGATGTTGATTACTTAACTCGCAAAATTTCCAACATGCGTATCTTTGAAGATGAAGCAGGTAAAATGAATTTATCACTTAAAGAAGTAGACGGTGAAATTTTATCGATTTCACAATTTACCTTACATGCAGATACGAAAAAAGGAAATCGCCCAAGTTTTATTAAAGCAGCAAGACCTGACCAAGCGGATCAACTGTATGAAGAATTAAATGATAAACTTCGTGCAGAAGGTTTCAAGGTTGAAGTGGGCGTCTTCGGTGCAGATATGGATGTATCGTTAGTAAACGATGGTCCAGTTACTATTTTAATCGATTCACAAAATAAATAATTTGAAATGAACATCCTAACTTTCATGTTGAATGAGAAGTAGGGTGTTTTTATTTTGGGAAACGTAGCTATGAACCTCCCACTGACTTCGAAACTAGAATATGAAACTGCAAAACCACAATATGTTCGTTTAGATCAAAAAAACCTACCCAATAAAGGGTAGGTTCTAGCGTTTAACTATATTAAATATTATTGTCCGAAATACTCACGCAATGCTTGGTATACAGATTCGACTACAGCTGATTGGTACGCTTTTGTATGAATATGTTGGATATCCGTACTGCTGTTCATGTAACCCAGTTCCAGTAATATTGCTGGCTGTCTGTTTGTACGTAATACGTAGTAGTTACCGTGACGAACACCGTTATTATTTAATGGACCCATATTAGCAAGGTAACGGTTGACCGTATTCGCTAAATCAAGATTCGCATCCGTGTAGTAGTATGTTGTTGTACCACTCATTGAATTAGCCACTTCAATTGCATCGTAGTGTAAACTAATAAATAAGTCTGCTTGGTTATTGTGAGCTGTTTGTACTCGACTATCTAATGAAACAAAGGAATCATTTGAACGAGATAAAACAACGTTCGTGCCCGCATCTTGAAGTCGATCACGTAATAATAGAGCAGTGCTTAGTGCAATATCTTTTTCTAAAATACTTTCATCACGAGAAATCGCTCCAGAATCATAACCACCATGTCCAGCATCAATAACAATTGTCGCTTCCGAGATGTTTGAAACAGAACGTGCATATTGAGAACCCGTTAGGTCATCATCTGCGGGAGCGGATGTTTCTTCTTCTCTAGTTTCTAAAGTTGCAACTGAATCAGCAACGTAACCTGTACGATTATTATCAATCTTAATATGGAACCAATTACCAACACTTTCAATATATTCAAATCGTTCGGCAGGTGCTGCGGTATGAATCACTTCACCGTCCATAGATGCTTGACTTCGAATATTCGTAGAAGGCGCATTACCAATCACAACGACTGTAGAATCAGTTGGGATTTCTTGGTTACTCGCCTCTTCAGTAGAAGACGGAGTAGCCCTTGTTTCAATATAATCTCCATGTATCCAAGCAACTTGTCCCATGTATAATACTTGGTACCAAGCGCCATCTTGATAGAGGACTTGTAGTTCAGTATTTTTATAAACCATTCCAATAATGTCAGAATCAGAAGTAGCGAACTGACGGATATTAACAGCTTCACCGGTAACGACTGCAAACTGTTGGTTCTCTTGTAAAGTTTCATTTGAATCAACCAACCAACTTGCAACCCAACCAACTTGATCATCGCTGAGTCGAACTTTATACCATTTGTTTTCTTCACCTAGAAGAAATAAACGTTCATCTTCTTCAATTTGTGTCAATACATCATGAGAAAGACCAGGACCATAACGTACATTTAAGATATCTGCTTCAACAACCACCATGTTCTCGTTGGCAAGAGCAACTATTGCTCCGAAAGTTAATGTAATCATTAATAAGAAGAGGCCGATAAAGATACTTTTATTAGGTAATATTCTTTTTAATTTTTCTGAAATAATCTGGGAAGACATTTTGAAGCCTCCTAACTTGGTATGTAAGCGTGTATTATTATGCATTATACCAACCAAAAAGTAATTTGATAATACAAATATACGACATGTTGCGAAATAATGAAAATTCTTTTGACTTTTAGCGCTTAATTTAGTAAAGTTAATCTTACTAAATTATGAATATAATTACCAATGAGAGAAAAAGTAATTTTATAATCTATTTACAGAGAAGGTTTCATCAGTTGAGAGAAACCAATAGCCGGTAAAATGAAAGACATTCTTGAGGTATGACAGAAAAACTGTCACGTTAAAGGCGTTAACGAAGAGGGAATAATTTTATTCCAAACAAAGGTGGTACCACGTGCCGTTATCTATTAAATAACACGTCCTTATTCGAAAGAATAAGGACTTTTTTTATTGATTTTTTTAGAGAAAATTGAAAGGAAGTCAGAGATGAAATATCAAAAGATCAGAGGAACTGCAGATTTCTTACCAGAAGTTACAAACAAATGGCAATATGTAGAAGCTAAAATCGAAGATATATTGAAAAAATACTATTTCCAAGAAATTCGTTTACCAATATTCGAGCAATTTGAATTATTTGCACGAGGTGTAGGGGAAACGAGTGATATTGTTTCAAAAGAGATGTACGATTTCCATGATAAAGGTGATCGTCATTTAGCGTTACGCCCAGAAGGAACAGCAGGTGTTGTTCGTGCATACGTTGAAAACAAAATCTTTGGACCAGAGCACCACAAACCAGTGAAGTATTATTACAATGGCCCAATGTTCCGTTTTGAACGTCCACAAAGTGGTCGTATGCGTCAATTTCACCAAATTGGTGTTGAGGTATATGGAACGGACAATCCAGCTATCGACGTAGAGACAATGCAGCTAGCAATGGAAATTTTTAAGAGTTTTGGTATTAAAGATTTATCGCTTGTAATCAACTCTCTAGGAAATACAGAATCACGTATTGCTTATCGTGAAGCATTAATTGCCTATCTAGAGCCATACTTTGATGAGTTAAGTGAAGATTCACAAGAAAGATTACACAAAAACCCATTAAGAGTGCTAGATAGTAAAGATAGAAAAGATAAAGAAATCGTAAAAGATGCACCATCAGTCTTAGATTACTTGGATGAAGAATCAAAAGCTCACTTTGAGTCTGTTAAAGAGATGTTAGATTATCTTGATGTTCCTTATGTAATCGACGCAAACATGGTTCGTGGTTTAGATTACTACAACGATACGATTTTTGAAGTCATCACAAACGATCCAAATTTTGGCGCAAACACAACAATTTGTGCGGGTGGACGTTATGATAGTTTAGTGGAACAAGTTGGCGGGCCAGCAACACCAGGAATTGGTTTTGCAATCGGTCTGGAACGTCTAGTTATGTTACTAGATGCAACGAACTATGACTTCCCGAACTTTACGGAATTAGATGCCTTTATCGTTACAATCGGTGATGAAGTGAATATGGAAGCATTGAAGATTGTGACAGAATTAAGAAAGCACGGATTAGTTGTTGAACGAGAATTTGTGGGCCGTAAGCCAGGTAGCCAATTCAAGACAGCAGACAAGTTGAATGCGAAAGTTGTTTTCACTTTAGGTGGAATGGAATTAGAAAATCGCACAATCAACATGAAACTACTAGAAACTGGAAACCAAACAAAAATTGGTTTAGATGAAATTTACAGTGCAGATTTCAAAGAGATCTATGAAGAAGCACTAAAAAAATTAGCGAGTGAGGAATAAAAATATGAGTAGAACAAACTATTGTGGTCAAGTAACAAAAGAAAACTTAGGCCAACAAGTAAAATTAAATGGATGGGTACAAAAACGTCGTGACTTAGGTGGAATGATCTTTATCGACTTAAGAGACACAACAGGTATCGTTCAAGTTGTATTTAACGCAGACGAAGGTAAAGACTTACTTGAGATTGCTGAAACATTACGTGCAGAATATGTTGTTGAAATTGAAGGTAATGTTATTGAACGTCGTGACAGTGCAATCAACCCGAACATGGCAACAGGTGAAATTGAAATTGTAGCAACAGACCTAAAAGTAATCAACAAAGCTAAAACACCAGCTTTTGAAATTAAAGACGATTTAAATGTATCGGATGACATCCGCATGAAATACCGTTACTTAGACTTACGTCGTACGCGTATGCAAGAAAACATTAAAATCAGACACAACACAAAGAGAGCAATTCGTAACTTCCTAGATGGTGAAGGATTCATCGATATTGAAACTCCTTACTTAACGAAGTCAACACCTGAAGGAGCTCGTGACTACTTAGTACCATCACGCGTTCACCAAGGAGAATTTTTCGCATTACCACAATCGCCACAATTATTTAAACAATTATTAATGGGATCAGGCTTTGACCGTTACTATCAAATCGTTCGTTGTTTCCGTGACGAAGACTTACGTGGAGACCGTCAACCAGAATTTACACAAGTGGACATCGAAACAAGCTTCCTAAGTGAAGAAGAAATTCGTCAAGGTGCAGAGAACATGTTGAAACATGTTGTTAAAGAAGTGAAGGGGATCGATATTTCAGATGACTTCCCAATTATTACTTATGACGAAGCAATGAACAAATACGGTAGTGACAAACCAGACATCCGTTTTGAAATGTACCTAAACGATGTTGCTTCCGCTGTTTCAGATTCAGATTTCCGTGTCTTTACTTCAGCTATTGAAAATGGTGGCGTCGTTAAAGGAATTACGGTTAAAGGCGGAACGGACCAATTTACGCGTAAGCAAATTGATGGTTTAGAAGCAATCGCTAAAACACATGGTGCTAAAGGTTTAGCATGGATTAAAGTAACAAATGAAGGCTTAACAGGTCCTATTTCAAAATTCTTTGCGGATGAAACACAAGCAAACAACTTACTAGAAGCAATGGGTGCTGAAGAAGGCGACTTAATGTTATTTGTTGCTGACCAAGAAAAAGTAGCATTCGATGCTTTAGGTGCACTACGTGTTCACTTAGGTAAAGAATTAGAATTATACAACCCTGAAGAATTAGCATTTATCTGGGTAATTGACTGGCCATTATTCGAGTTTGACGAAGATGCAGATCGTTACGTGGCAGCTCACCACCCATTCACTCGTCCTAAAGTACAAGACGTTGAAAAATTACTTTCAAACCCAACTGAAGTTTACGCACAAGCATATGACATTGTACTAAACGGTTATGAAATTGGTGGAGGATCAATCCGTATCCACGAAAAAGAATTACAAAGTAACATGTTTGAAGCATTAGGATTCACTAAAGAAGAAGCGCAAGCACAATTTGGTTTCTTATTAGATGCATTTGAATATGGGTTCCCACCTCATGGAGGAATTGCATTAGGTCTTGACCGCTTAGTTATGTTATTAGCGAACGAACCAAACATTCGTGAAGTCATTGCATTCCCTAAAAACGGTAGTGCTGCAGATCCACTTACAAATGCACCAACAACTGTTTCAGATGACCAATTAGTTGAGTTATCGCTACAAATTTTAGAGAATACAAAAGAAACAGAATAATACGAAGATAGGGGAGAGTACGAATGGTTTTATTAGGTTCACACGTTAGTATGTCCGCTCCACATTCAGTATTAGGGTCTGTAAAGGAAGCTATTTCTTACAATGCCAACACATTTATGATTTATACTGGTGCGCCACAAAACACACGTAGACGTGCCATTGAGACATTAAAAATCGAAGAAGCGCATAAATTAATGGCGGAACATCATTTGGATATGAAAGATACAGTTATCCATGCACCTTATATTGTGAATTTAGGGAACACATTTAAGCCGGATAATTTCGAGTTCGCGATTGAATTTATGACAGAAGAAATTAAACGAGCGGATGCAATTGGTGCTGCTCAAATGACGATGCACCCAGGCGCTCACGTTGGTGCCGGTCCAGAAGCCGCAATTGATAAAATTGCTGAAGGACTAAACCGAATTTTAACGAAAGAACAAAATGTACAAATTGCCCTAGAAACAATGGCAGGTAAAGGAACTGAAATCGGCCGTAGTTTCGAAGAGATTGCGCAAATCATTGAGCGCGTGGATTTAAAAGACAAATTATCCGTTACATTAGATACTTGTCATATACATGATGCAGGTTATCCCGTTCGTGAAGATTTCGATTGGGTGCTGGACGAATTTGACCGAATTATTGGTCTGGGTCGTCTGAAAGTCATTCATGTCAACGACTCTAAAAATCCTCAAGGTGCCGCAAAGGATCGCCACGCAAATATTGGTTTTGGTGAAATTGGATTTGATGCTTTAAACGGCGTTGTTCATCATCCAAAACTCGCTCATTTGCCGAAGATTTTAGAAACACCATTTGTTGGTGAAGATAAAAAGAACAAGAAAGCTCCATATCTTTATGAAATTGATATGCTGAAGAAACAAGTATTTAACGAAGATTTATTAGAGGATATTTTAAATGAAAGACCTTTAGGTTAATCAACATCAAAGAGAAGTATGAGCGGATGTATCCTATTCGTTTGTACTTCTTTTTTGCTTTTTTAGAAATAACCCGCTACAATATATTTAACAAGATTTGAAGGGGGAATCCTGCAGTGAAAATTTTCTAA
Source organism: uncultured Atopostipes sp. (assembly GCA_947296835.1). Taxonomy (GTDB): domain Bacteria; phylum Bacillota; class Bacilli; order Lactobacillales; family Carnobacteriaceae_A; genus Atopostipes. Next base: position 627 of record CAMYQS010000047.1, on the reverse strand, counting down.
TAACATCGTTGAATTGAAAATAAGCTTGTCTCATTTAGTTAAGAAAAGGACTAATGGTGAGGCTTATTTTACGCGGTTTTATTAGAAATTGGTACCTTCAATTTAAATGGGTATAAATTTTATTATGATTCTTTGAGGCCGCATGCTTATTTTCATGCGGTCTTTTTGTATGCAGACAGGAGTTTTATTATGTTACAAATTAAGAATCTAACCATGTTTCATTTATCCGATTTAACGGAACTAATTAAGGATTTAAACTTTGTGGTGAATGTTGGTGAAAAAGTAGCCATCATAGGTGATGAAGGGACAGGGAAATCATCGCTAATCCGCTATTTAAATGAAGATGATAAAATCGAACAATATGTATCGATTAAGGCAGATTACATCAATCATTTTCACAAGATAGGGTACTTGCCGCAAATTTTACCCGATGAATTAAAGACGCTAACTATCCAGGAGTTTATTTATAAAGATGAAGATCCAAACTTGATTCGTTATGATTTATTGTACAAGTTGGCGAGTGATCTGAGCTTTTCAGTAGAGAAGATGCATAGTGAGCAGCAGCTAGAATCCTTATCCGGTGGCGAAAAGATAAAGGTTCAGCTGATTAAACTATTAATGCAAGAT
>CAMYQS010000046.1 GCA_947296835.1 uncultured Atopostipes sp. | reverse complement strand
GGGTTGAGGAACTGTTGCCAGCATTGGATGTCTACTTAGATGCTGTGGATGGGTTGAATGAAATTATGATCGGTGGCGCAATCGGTGCCTTCAACTCGATGGGCGAAGAAGGACAGCAGTTACAGGATAAAGTTGCCGAATTATTAGAGATTCGTTCGATGAATATTCCAAGCCGTAATATCCAATTGCCTAAAATTCAATACTTGTTTGGTGTTATAGGCGTGACCAATGTGATGCATAAAATTGGAGAGGCTGTTTATAATAACTCAGTTGAGGAATTGAGCGAGTTTACAGAGTATAGTGACCCGAACCAAATCGGTAGTAGCACGATGCCGCATAAAATGAACCCGAAGATTTCAAAAGGAATTATTGCGAATTCGATGAAACTCTATGATTTAGTCCCAAGTAGTTTGTATGCGAATACGAAACCGTATGAGTCGAATAGTTCTTCTTATATGGTATTGGATGCGAATTTAAACGATACGATTTCATACTTTAGAGAAGTGGTAATTCGTTTCAAGGACTTGAGTGAGAATATTATTTTCCATCCAGAAAAGGCTTATCAAAATATTATAAACAATGAAGGCTTGGATAATTCGGAATACGTGATGATGCAGTTGAGCGATCACTTTGGGAAGTTTGATGCGCATCAAATTATTCATGATGTCGCGATTGAATTCCAGGTTAACCATGATCTGTCTTACATTGATTCATTGATGGCAAATGATTTAATTGCTGAACAGTTTGAACGCGAAGAAGTATTGGAATGGCTGAAGCCAGAGAACTATTATGGTTTAGCAGATAAATTGACCGAGCAAATGTATGAACGTGTCCAAGAGAAGTTAAAAGATTATCGGAAATAAACTAGGTGGGGATCGACATGACAAATAATCAGAAACGAATCCATCGTGATGACTTTGGTGAAGTCACGATTTCAGCAGGACGCAAATGGGGCGTGCAGACCCAGCGAAGTTTAGAGAACTTTGCGATTGGGTCTGAAACAATGCCCTTACCACTCATTCATGCCTATGCGCTGGTGAAAAAAGCAGCCGCGAAAGCGAACCATGAGCTGGGTAAATTGTCTCTTGAAAAGTCTGAACACATTCAAAAGATTTGTGATGAGATTTTGACAGGACAATGGGACGCAGAATTCCCTTTATCCGTTTGGCAGACGGGGAGTGGTACCCAAACGAATATGAACGTGAACGAAGTCATCGCGAATTTAGTGAATGAGTTTTTAGATGAAGCGCTCGTTCACCCGAATGACGATGTGAATATGGGGCAGAGTACAAACGATACATTTCCCACAGCAATGCATGTGTCAGGTGTATTAGAGATTGAAATGAAATTGTTGCCGGTATTGGAACGGTTTATTATGACTCTAGAGGAGTTAGAAACGAAGTACCAAAATACGGTGAAATTAGGGCGCACGCACTTACAAGATGCGACGCCAATCACCTTTGGCCAAGAAGTGAGCGGCTGGAAAAAGATGATCGTTCAAAATAAACAGATGGTTGAAATGGCATTAGAGCCTTTGCGTTTATTAGCAATCGGTGGAACAGCGGTGGGAACTGGTTTGAATACACCACTAGAATTTGGTGGTTTGGTAGCGGGTTTCATTTCAGAATGGACAGGTAGTCGTTTTGAAGAAAGTGGTAATAAGTTTCATGGTCTAGCGAGTAAAGACGCAATTGTTTTTGCGCATGGAGCACTGAACACGCTAGCAGCAAACGCGATGAAGATTGCGAATGATATACGCTGGCTTGCGAGTGGACCTCGAGGTGGTATGGGTGAAATTACGATTCCTGCAAATGAATTAGGCAGTTCGATTATGCCAGGAAAGATTAATCCAACCCAAGCTGAAGCACTGACCATGATTTGTACCCAAGTGATGGGGAACAATACGACCGTCAGTATTGCTGGATCACAAGGTAATTTCGAACTGAACGCTTATATGCCGGTGATTTCCTATAACTTCTTACAAAGTATCCAGTTGTTAGCAGAAGGGTTAGAGAGCTTCAACGAGAAGTGTCTATCCGGACTACAAGCTAATGAAGAAAAAATGTTAGAGACGGTGCAACAATCCTTAGCACTAGTCACCGCATTATCGCCACATATCGGATATGAAAATGCGAGTAAGATTGCACAAAAAGCCGAACGAGAAGTCACTACATTAAAACAGGCAGCCTTACAGTTAGAGCTAGTCACCGAAGAAGAATTCGATGCTTATACAGATGTAAAGAAAATGATATAGGTCGTAAATCTCCCCTTAGGAATTTTGAGGGGAGTATTTTTTACGGCAACTTTTAGGAATGACATTTCAAAAGCGCCCTAATTTTACAAGTAAACGTATTATTTTACTTAAATATGATGAAAATATGAAATAATGTAAAATAGATCCATACTAATACTGTTGTAAGTCTATACGACAGCGGCTGAATTTGTTATAGTAATAAGGCACGTATCGTAGGATACAGTAATTTGTAAGGAGATATTAAACATGTCATTTTTTAATGAGGATTTAACTACAGAAGATAAGGCAATGATTATCGCAGAAATCATTAGTGAGTCAATTGCTGAATACAGTTTGAAGAAAGAGCCGAAGAGTGATTCGCTTGCTGATCACTTAGACGTTTATACAAAAGATTCATTGTTACAATTAGCCGAAGAAAACGCTGTGGATGTATACAAGAGCTGGAACAAAGCGAAGCTTGTTGAGCATATTCAAGCAGACATCCTAGACACGCTAGAAGAGCGTCTTTTATTATTAGGTAAAGAAAAACTAGAATTAATATTAGAAATGGATAGCGAAACGCCTACTGACCAAGATATCGAAATGGATGAAATGTCATTTTATATCTCAGTATTCCCATTAGTGATTCGTTTAGGATTACTTTATGCGAACGACGAAGGCGAACAAGTAACGACTTTTATCCCAGCTGAAATTAAAGAAAAAATTAAGTCTGTTATTGCTAACTACTCATCCATTGTTGAGCAACATGCTGAAACAATTGAAAAATGGGAAACTCTAGAAACAGTTCTAACTGCTGGAGTTAATCTATACGGTTCATTAACAATGGAACGTATTAATGAATTGCTTGAAATTTATGCGCCAGATGCAGATTTAACAGAATTTGCAGACTTATATATTCCATTACTCGTTATCCGTAACGTTTACTACTTTGTGGATGGCGAAATCATCGCTAGCCCACGTTACGTGAGTGAAGAGCATGTTCGCGATACACACAAGTATATTCAAGATAAAATGGATGGTGACTATTTCAAACCATCTAAAGCAGACATTGAATATTATGCAGCACATTCATTTGATCGCGAATCGGCTTTATACAAGCGTATGGAGCAATTAGTTACAGATGCATCAGACCATGCTGTTCTAGCAATGGATCTTATTGAAATGAATATCGTAATGAGCGAACCGTTATCATCATTAATGGATGAGTTTAATGAGGGTAACTTAATGACCTTCAAGAACGAAAATGCCGTTATGGATTTCGCACATTTATACGAGCAACTAAACAACACAAGTCGTTTATGGGATAACGCTGGTTACAAACCAAGCGAAATGATAAGCGCAACAACTGATCTTTATGATAAGCAAATTCAAGATATTATCGATTCCGTTGAATTACCTGAAAAAGAAGAACCAATCCGTGCACCGCAACCTCAAGTCAGAGCGCGTCGTCAACCAATGCACAATGCGCCACAAGAACCAATCCGCGTAGAGAAAATTGGTCGTAACGAACCATGTCCATGTGGTAGTGGCAAGAAATACAAGAAATGTCACTGGTTAATTGACCGTCAATAATATTGAAATATTAAAACCCGTAGCTTAATAGGCTGCGGGTTTTAAACATCTATTGAGGTAGTTCAGTGTCAATTACTTTAAAAATATCTTGTAGAAAATAGTTCCATTCGGTTGCCAGATGCAAGATTTCTTCCAAAGCAACTTGTTGGTCTTTCATTTCATCAAAAGAATGGTTTTTAAGAACTTTTTGGATTAATGAAATTTGTCGAATCGAATGTTGATATTGTTTAGGTAGCTTTGGTTGGATGTTATCGTATCGGTTTTTAGTTTCTTCAATAACTGGATAGAAGAGATTGAATAATTGTGTGGTTTCTGGATTTTTATGAAATGAAAAATAATCCTCATTTAGTTGTACAACATATTGATCTTGTGAGCTTTTGACGTAGAATTCTTTCATTAAGCGGCCTCCTTTTCATGTGTTATCGGCATTATTGTTAAAAAGTTAACAAACTTCCGTAAAACTATTGAAGCGTTTACATTTTAGATGTATATTAGTTTATGTATCATACATTAGGAGGTAAAATAGATGCAAGACATTGAAATTCAAGTACTGCCATTGAATGATTTAAGTCATTCCGAGGTTGAGCGTTTACTCGATAGAAGTTTAGATGGAGAGCATAAGTTTATGGATGATTATACATTTTGTCTTTTTGATATTTCTGAATATGAATTTGGCGATTTACGGTCTATTCTGATTCAGAAAAATGGGGTTATGTATTATAGCCACCGAACGACGAATCAGCTTTTGGAAGATTACGCGTATTCGCTGAACTATATCCACGAACGAACTTGCTTGATTGCAGCGGTACTTGGGTTTCATCAGAAAATACCTTATGTGATAGGGGAGCGTTGTATTATTCCGCTGGATGGTTATACGAAGAAACCAACGACTTGGATTGTGGCGAATCATGCTGTGCGCATGTCATATGACCGGGTTGAGAATGTCCTGCATTTGACGAGTCGCCGAAATGTTGTTTTAGATTTCTCCATCGCTAAAACGGTATTTGAAGATCAACTTTTACGAGCGGTTCAGATATTAAAACATAAGTTAGCTTTGCATCATGGGCAGATGAAAGAGTATCAATATGCTTATCGCAGCCCACATTTTAGATTACATAGTATTTTATCCGCGCCATTTGAGCAGACCTCTTTTGAAACACTTGAATTAACATATTTCGAGGTTGAAATGCAAGTACGTGAACACTTAGAGAAGAAGCGAGTGAAGCGGGCGCTAGGTGAGGATAATCCGTATTATGAAGACTACATAGAGCAATTTTTATCGTAAGAAAAGAGCCTGTCAGGAAAGTGACAGGCTCTTATAAACTTATACGGTAATAAACGGATCATACCCTAATTTTTTGAGCTGATAGACCAAGTTATTGGCGTTCTCTTTACTTTGAAATGCACCAACTTGAACACGGTAAAGCGTAGCTTTAGGTGTTTGGTATTTTACACCGAGATAGACACATAACACTTTGATGACTGCTTCAGCCGCTTTGATAAAGTTTTCATCCGAACGATAGAAGGCCACATCTTTTGCATGGTCGATAAAGCCGTATTCAATAATGACCGTTTGGGTAGACCCCGTTAGACGATGCATGAAATACCAATCCTTCCCGGCGGAGTTTCGGCGATTGAAGACACGTCTTAATGGGAGTTTTGTCGCATCGTGTAAAGCATCGGCTATATCAATCGCCAATTTCCCAATCGAATGAATCGAGTGTATCGTTTCAATTCCTCGTGCCTCACCGTTAAAGGCGTTGAAGTGATTTGAAATACAGTAATCGTATTTCGACTTAATTTTATTTGTTCGAGCTGTCGCAGACAATGTTTCATCGGAAGAGCGGGTGAGCGCGACGTTAGCACTAAGTTCTTTGAGTCGATTGTATTGGTAAAGACTCATCTTCAAATTCCAATCTTTCTCTTTGAATTGGAAACCAGTTGCGCCGGGATCATTACCACCGTGTCCGACGTCTATTATTAATGTTTTCATTTTATAACTCCTTTCGCTGGGTACATTGTTTTCTGTAGTTTCTGTTTAATATGGTTGCGTCTTTGATAGATTGTCTTACGCGATACGCCTTCTTTTTTCGCAATGGCTGTAATCGTCATGTTGTAAATACATAAATCAATGACTAGCCGTTTTTCTTTTTCATTAAGTGGCGCTAGTACTTCGTGAAGCCACTCATTTTCTAGGGCACTTTCTAAGAGACAGTCATCCGAGTCAGTCAACGTATAATCGAATGATTCATCCCAGATTTGTTCACGTTCAGTACGTAGGTTTTGCGTTCTAATTTCATCAATGATGCCCCAACGAATCTTTGTAAAAGCATAGCCGACAAAACGACCACGATTCTCTTCATCAAACGGATCATCCGGAAACTTTTCATAAGATTCAACTAGTTTAAGCCTTCCAATCTGCGTTAAATCATCATAGTATGCGCTCAATGGGTGAATGGTAAGTTGTTTGAGTACGCCAAAGACGACTCCTTCATATTGATCAAAAAATGCTAATTCATTTTCAGTTTTTAGTTTGCGATGGATTTCCACGTCACACCTCAGTTGTTATATTACAAGGCCTTGTGAACATAGAATATCGCTTCAGTGAAGGAACTACAAAGTGCTAAACAACAGTATTTAAAGCCAAATAAATGAATAAACAGAATTTAGCGTGAAATGACAGAAGTATGGCGAGTAAAATACAAGTTAATACATAAATATTGAATAGCATTCGATATTTTGTAGAGAATTTGTTATGATAAGATGTAATATTTTACGAGGATGAAATGAGGAGTAGTGCATTGAAAGAAACATTGGATAAATTTAAAAAAGGGATACAGTATGTCGATATTGTTTCGGCTGTTTCAAAAAATGAATTAACAGAGTTAACAGAGGCAGAAGCTGACTTTAGTGAGTATTCAATGGCGAAATTTGTGCCAGCAAGTGGTGCGGCGACACGTATGTTTAAAGACTTATATGCATTTGTGGACAGCGGAGAAGCGACAGAGCCCGTTGAAGAATTTTTCAATCACTTAGAATCGTTTGCATTTTTTGACGAGCTAAGAGAACGTGTTGATATAGATCAGAAGGATTTTGACAATGTGGAGGATCGTACGACGATTGCTAAAGCATTACTGAATCATGAAATGATTTACGGCGACACGCCAAAAGCGCTTATTACATTTCATACATATGAAGATTTTAATACAACACCGATTGATGAACAGATTTATGAAGGTGAAAAGTATCTAGATGGAGAAGACATCAACTTGCATTTTACGATTGGTGAAAAGCATGAGGATGCTTTCAACGCTTATGTCGAGAAGATTAAAGCTGAAAAAGACCACGTTCATATCACGTACTCATTCCAAAAAGAGCACACGGATACGATGGCGGTTGATTTAGAGAATGAACCATTTCTATTAGATGATGGTGAAATTCTATACCGTCCAGGTGGACATGGTGCATTGTTAGATAACTTGAATGATGTTCAAGAAGATATTATTTTCATTAAGAATATTGACAACGTAGCTCACCGTAGCCAAATTGACGACACCGTGCGTTCAAAAAAATTACTCGCAGCAATTGGTATCCAGGTGAAAGAAGAGTTAGGCGGTTATATTGAAGACTTGCTAGCGGATGAATATGACTTAGAAGAGATTAAAAAATTCATTACAGAAACGCTGCACATTACACTCAAAACAGAATTGGATAAAGAGAAAGCATTATGGTTCTTAAATCGTCCATTACGCGTTTGTGGTGTGGTGAAAAACGAAGGTGAGCCAGGTGGAGGACCGTATATCGTAGACAACGGTGACTACTGTGACTTACAAATTTGTGAAACAGCCGAAATGAACATGGATGATCCCAAACAAGTGGATATCTTAAATACAGCAGAATTTTTTAACCCAGTCGATTTAGTTTGTTTTGTTAAAGACCACAAAGGTAAGAAATTTAATTTACTCGATTATGCGAACGAAGACCGTTACTTCATTAGCAATAAAACGCATGAAGGTCGACCACTAAAAGCACTAGAACACCCAGGTTTATGGAACGGTGCTATGCATAACTGGAATACCATCTTTGTTGAAGTGCCATTAAGCACATTCAACCCCGTTAAAACAGTTAACGACTTACTGAAAAAGGGGCACCAAGCACTATAATTAGAAGATAAAATAAAAGAGCTGACAATGATGTCGGCTCTTTTTTTGTCCTTAAAAATAAATAAAACCGGCCATCATCTACTCTATGACGGCCAGTTCGTTTGTTTCTATTATGATAGGTGCACTGTTTCCGTAACTTGTCCTAACATGTGGATCGGTGGTAACTTAGGAATTGTTGATGACATTGGTCTAATCAATGTAAAAATTGCGAATCCAACTAAAATTATCTTTGCTGCTTTTTTAACTAATTTCATTTGTAGTCCTCCTTGACTGATTGTTTGTTTTTTATTTCACTTAATGCCATTTGGGTAAGGTTATAAAACCGAGTATTATTTTGAATTTTAAATAATGTTTGAGCTAATTCAAAATTATCTTTTGCTTCATCCAAGTTATTCATCTTATTAAATATGAAGCCTTTCATATAATAAAAATCACCTAACAGGAATAGAGAGTCTTTC
>CAMYQS010000045.1 GCA_947296835.1 uncultured Atopostipes sp. | reverse complement strand
GTACTTGGAAGTATTGTTGAGTACTTAAGAATGGACCCATCTGCTGAAGATTTCAAAAAAATTATCGAAATTTTTGAAGCTCCTTCATTGCAAATGGTTAGTTTTACAATTACTGAAAAAGGGTACAGCATTACAAACTCAGACGGTGACTTTACGGCACAAATCGCTGAAGACTTTAAAAAAGGTCCAGAGCACGTAACAAGTTACATTGGTAAAGTAGTCTACTTATTACACAAACGTTACGAAAAAGGCAAGCACCCATTAGCATTAGTGAGCATGGACAACATGTCACATAACGGTGAGAAATTAGCTGCAGCAGTTCTTACTTTCGCTAAAGAGTGGGAAAAAGAAGGGCACGTAGACGCTGACTTTGTTGCATACTTAGAAGATGATGCGACAATTGCATTCCCATGGTCAATGATTGACAAGATTACACCACGTCCGGATCCAAAAGTTGAAGAAATGATTAAAGAATTAGGTTTCAAAGATATTGAACCTCGTACAACAGGTATGAACAGTTTCGTTGCACCATTTGTTAACGGTGAAGAAACAGAATACTTAATTGTTGAAGACAGCTTCCCGAATGGTCGTCCAGAATTAGATGTTGAAGGAATTATCTTCACAGACCGTGATACAGTAAACGCAACTGAAATCATGAAAGTTACAGCATGCTTGAACCCACTGCATACTGCATTAGCGATTTACGGATGCCTATTAGGACACGAAACGATTCACGAAGAGATGAAAGACGAAGACTTGGTGAAATTAATTAAACAATTAGGATACAACGAAGGACTACCAGTTGTCGTTGATCCAAAGATTCTTTCACCGAAGAAATTTATCGATGAAGTCATCAACGTTCGCCTACCAAATCCATTTATGCCAGATACACCACAACGTATTGCAACAGATACTTCTCAGAAGTTAGCGATTCGATTCGGTAACACATTAGAAAACCACTTAGCTGCTGGAAAAGATATTGCAGATATTAAAGCAATTCCTCTAGTATATGCTGGATGGTTCAGATATTTAGTTGGACTAGATGACAATGGTGAAAAATTCGAATTAAGTGCAGACCCACTATTCGACGAATTATTACCACAATTTGAAGGAGTAACGTTAGGTTCTGAAGCAGACAAAGACGTGATTTATGGTCTATTACGCAATGAGAAAATCTTTGGTTTAGATATCGTTGAAGCTGGTTTAGGTGAAGATGTATTAGCACTTTACAACCAAATGCTAGAAGGACCAGGCGCAATCCGTTCAACATTACAAGCAGAATTAGCAAAATTCTAAGTTTGAAGGAGCTCGACACATATGAAAATGTCATTTCGTTGGTTTGGAAGAGATAACGATCCCATTCCTTTAGAATATATCCGCCAAATCCCTGGAACAGAAGAGGTCGTTTGGGCCTTACACCATAAAAAACCAGGTGAAATATGGACCAAAGATGAAATTGACGAAGAAGTTAATTTCATCCAAAGTCTAGGTTTAAAAACAAGTGTAGTTGAGAGCGTGAATATCCATGACGATATCAAATTAGGTCTGGACTCACGTGAAGAGTACATCGCAAACTACATCGAAACGTTAGAAAACCTAGCCGCTGCTGGTGTAAAAGTGGTTTGTTATAATTTTATGCCCGTCTTTGACTGGACGCGTACAGAACTGTTTCATCCATTAGCGGATGGTTCAACAGCCATGTATATGGAAAAAGCACAAATCATTGATACCGACCCGCACGAATTAATCGCAATGTTTGAAAAGGGAAGTAAAGGGTTAACGCTACCCGGTTGGGAACCAGAGCGTATGGCTAAAATTAAAGAATTATTTGCAGCTTATGAAGGCATTACAGGTGAAGAATTGCGAGCGAACTTTAAATATTTCATCGACGCAATTATCCCAACGTGTGAAAAACATGATATTAAAATGGCCATTCATCCAGATGATCCGCCGTTTGAAATCTTTAACCTGCCTCGATTAGTGAACAACCAAAAAAATATTGACTTACTACTAGAAGTGAACGATAGCCCATATCATGGTTTAACGTTTTGTACGGGGTCTTTGGGCGCAAACCCAGAGAATGATCAAATTGAAATGCTGGAAAAGTATGTTGACCGTACGCATTTCATCCATATCCGTAATGTGGATTTAGATGAAGAAGGAAACTTTACAGAAGTTTCGCACCGCACAGCGGATGGAACAGTAGATGTTGTAAACCTTGTAAAAGTGTTAATCGACAATGATTTTGATGGGTATATTCGTCCAGACCATGGTCGAAATGTATTCGGTGAAGATGCTGATAGTGTTCGTCCTGGATATGGTTTATATGATCGAGCGATGGGCATCATGTACCTAAATGGTTGTATCGACGCATTTACGACGACATAACGGACAGACTCGAAGAAGCGTAGGAGGCAATACATGGAACATTATATATTATCCGATGGTTTTAAAGTACCTAAAATTGGTTTCGGAACCGATAAAATGAAAGGTGCAGATGGCGTTCGACGTATGGAGATGGCTTTAAATAATGGCTATCGCTTACTCGACACAGCTTTCAATTATGAAAACGAGGGAACGGTTGGACGAGCCATTCGCAACAGTAGTGTCCCGCGTGATCAAATTACAATTGCATCTAAATTACCAGGTCGTCACCATGCTTACCAGGCAGCGCTAGACACCATTGAGGAATCGGTTTTACGAACGGGATTAGATTATATTGATTTATATTTAATTCACTGGCCGAATCCGAAACAAGAGAAATATCTAGAAGCTTGGCAAGCGTTAATTGATGCTCAGAAGACGGGGCTCGTACGCTCAATTGGAGTTAGTAACTTCTTACCCGAGCACATTGATCGCTTAGAAAAAGAAACAGGTGTCTTACCGGTTATTAACCAAATTGAGTTGCATCCATACTTTAACCAAGCTGAACAGCGAGCATATAATGCATCAAAAGGTATCGTGACCCAAGCATGGAGTCCCCTTGGTCGTGATAATGCGTCAACGAAAGAAGATATCATTCTTGAAATCGCTGATAAATATGGAAAATCTCCAGCACAAGTCGTATTACGCTGGGATGTGCAGCAAAATATTTTACCGATTCCAAAATCAACCCATGCTGGTCGACAAGCAGAGAACTTAGCTGTTTTTGATTTCGAATTAACCACCGATGAAATTGAAAAAATCAATCGTATCTCACGACCAGATGGCCGCAACAAAGGGCAAAACCCTGCGGAATATGAAGAGTTTTAAATCATCTCTTGATATAAAATCCCTAAAGAGCCTACCACCGCTCTTTAGGGTTTTTTATGTGCTTAAAAACAGTCGGTTTTGTCCGAGAGATTGAATAAGCTTCATTCTTATTTAAAAGGACCTTGACAACAGAGAACGTTTTCTGTATTATAAAACCTATGTATAGAAAACGTTTTCTATGAAGGTGGGTATATGAATGGGGAAAAAATCGACAATCAAAGATGTGGCAAAATTATCTGGTAGCTCCATTACAACTGTTTCGCGTGTAATGAATAAAACCGATTATCCTGTTTCTCAGGAGTTGAAAGATCGAATTTTACAAGCTGCTAAGGCATTAGATTATAAGCCAAATCTATTTGGACAAATGTTAAAAAGAGGGGTCAACAAAGAAATTGGCATTGTTGTACCGAACATATCCAATCCCTATTACTCTCAGTTAGTATCAGTTTTAGAAGTTGAGTTTATGGAGCAAGGTTATACCACAAATATTTGTAGTTCATTTAATGATGCTGAAGTAGAACGCACACACTTAGAACAATTAGCCCAACGCCAAGTATCTGGGGTTATTATTTCAGCAGTCGGAGATCCTGAAGAAATAGCAGAGGAGTTAGAATCAGAAAACTTACCCGTTGTTTTTTTCGACCAAGACTATAGTGATTCTGATTATAATAATGTTTCGTTTAATTTCTATAAGAGTAGCTGTATAGCAGTAGAATTACTCATAGAAAATGACCTAACGAATATCGCATTCCTAACACCATCTTTGAGACGTAAAAGCCGTCGTCAAATTTATCAAGGTTATAAAGACACATTAGATAAACATACGATAGAAGTAAATCCCAATTGGCTGATTCAATTAGACAAAGATAAGCGAGAAGCGGATGATTACAATATGGGGCATTTATTGGCAAAGCAACTTATAAAAAATGAATCTCTACCAGAAGCAATAGTCACCGTGAATGATGTGACGGCATTTGGGATTATCAATACGCTCGTAAAATCCAATATAAAAATACCTGAGGATATTTCAGTCATCAGTTTTGATGATATCGCTTTTTCGAAAATGTTTACACCAGCGCTGACGACCATGAAGCAACCGTCAACCGAAACCGGATTAGAAACAGCCAAAATGTTATTGGCTCAAATAAATGACGAAACGATTGAACATCATACAGTCATGATCGAACCCGAACTGATTATACGAGACACCGTTAAGCTGAAGGCCGTGAAATAGGAGGCAATTAAAATGGGAAAAATAGCACATAAATTGACCGTTGCCATTTTTAAAACAAGAGATGAAATGGGACATGCAGCCGCACGAGATGTTGCGAATGCAATCACGGATCTTTTACAGATACAGGAAGAAGTCAATATGATTTTTGCTTCAGCACCATCCCAATCAGAATTTTTAAGTGCCTTACTAACTCATACTGAAATAGACTGGACTCGAATCAATGTCTTCCATATGGATGAGTACATCGGTTTAGGGCTGGAACATGATTCATCCCTGTCCTCATATTTAAGAAAGACGTTTTTGAATGATATGACAACTAAGAATAATTATTTCATCGACGGAACGAAGAATCCACTAACTGAATGTGATCGCTACGAAGCACTAATCAAAGCTCATCCAATTGATATTGTCTGTATGGGAATTGGAGAGAATGGGCATATTGCATTCAACGAACCACATGTAGCGGACTTCAATGATTCAAAAGTTATAAAAATCATTGATTTAGATGAGATCAGTATTATGCAACAAGTAAGGGATGGTACTTTTCCATCAATAGCGGCTGTTCCTCGAAAGGGTATAACGTTAACCATTCCAACTTTAACTTCCGGGAAATTTACATTTTGTATTGTCCCATCAATTAATAAAGCAGAAGCTGTACGGGATACATTATTAGGTGAATTGAGTACAAATACACCTGCATCAATCCTTAGAACACTAAATAATGCAAGCTTATACCTTGATGAAGCAGCAGCATCTTTGGTATAAATGAAAAATAACTGAAAGGAGATGTTCAATTGACTAAAGCGAAAAAACCATATGGTACGGTACTTATAAAATCCGTGAAAATTTTAGATTTTCTTTCACAAAAAGCTGAAGCTGTATCCATGACTGATATCTCGGCATATACTGAGATTACGTTGTCGACAACAAATAAAATCCTCGACACGCTTTTGCTAATCGGACTAGTGGCACGGGATGATGAGACACGTACTTATACGTTAGGTCCTCGTCTATTTCAATTTGCGAATGCCTCTCTCATTCAGTTTGATGTCGCACGAGAAACCTTTTCGCCACTCAAACATCTACATGAAAAGGTAGAATCAACGGTTAACTTGGGCAAACTCGATAATAATCATGTCCTTTATATTAATAAATTTACCGACATTGAGAGTTCGAAAAAAGTCACTTCAAGAATTGGTGTGATACTCCCGCTGTACTGTACAGCAATGGGGAAAGCCATTTTAGCAGACTTTTCAGAAGCAGAACTTGAAGAGTATTTAGAAACAATTGAATTTAACAAATTATCTGAATATACCATTGACTCTAAAGAAGCGCTGATCCGTGAAATAGAAGAGACACGCACAAGAGGCTATGGGATTGATGATGAAGAAGCAGAAAAGAATGTTTATTGTATTGGAACGGTCGTTCAAATACCGAATACAAAAAGTCGCTTTGCATTTAGTATTAGTTTACAAAAAGATGAACTATCAGAAGAACGCCTTTCATTCTTTGTGGATGAAATGGAAAAAAGTAAGAATATTATAGAATATCAACTACGATAAACGATAAAAATGAATAATGGGAGAACAGGAAGTCTACTCAGATTCCCTGTTTTTTTGAATTTGTCATGTAAGCGCAAACATTGTAACGGTGCGGTTACCTTGGTTATTTTCCAAATAGGAAAGTTTAAAATAATGATTAGTTACTGAAAATGCTTGTTATTAACTAGTATAGTGGTATACTAGCATTAAATAAAAAAACAACTTTCTGTATAGGATAGCGAAGTTTAGAATATTCTTGTTCCACAAGCATATACGTATAAATGATTGATTTCGTTTTCCTCTTTAGAAAGTGCTACATGGATAATCTAAGAATATAGATAAGGAAATTTTTATTTTATACATTATGTAAGCGTTTTACATAAAAGAGATTGATTTAAATGGGGGGGATTTTAGCACATTTTAATTAGTAAGAGAATGATTTGTTGAGTCTTTTATTAGTGAATGAGTTTTCCACGTTTGGATCAATCTGTCGACGTGACATCCATTCGATATTTTTTTAGACAATATTGTGAATGGATGTTCAAACAAGTATTGACTCAAATTTAGGTGGTAGATGGATTTGGAAAAAAGAGAAAGATATCCGACAGAGACTGCAGGTGATTATGCCTTCAGGGTAATAAAAGAGAACATCATTAGCCTTAAATTGAAACCGGATACAATGATATCAGAAAAAACATTGTCGATTGAATTAGGGATCTCGAGAACGCCAGTTAGAGAAGCATTGAACAATTTAAGTCAAACAGGTATTATCGAAATTATTCCTCAAACAGGAATTTATATCACAAAAATCGATTATAACTTAGTAGAGGAAGCTCGATTCCTAAGAATGCAACTCGAACTCGGTGTGGTTAAGAAATTATGTAATGTAGATGGGCACCTAGACTATACTGAATTAGAGCAGAATCTTAAATTACAAGAGTTCTATATGCTGAATGATGATCGAGATAATTTTTTCGTATTAGATAATAAATTTCATGAATTGTTATTCGACTATGCAAATAAACCTCAATCTCATCAAATTATGAAAAATATGCAAATCCATTTTGATCGTGTTCGCCGTTTAAATCTAGAAACAGTGGATGATACGGTTGAGATACTAAACGATCACAAGAATATATTTGCGGCGATAACAAAAAAAGATACGAAGAAAAGTCGAACCCTCATCCGATTGCATTTATCTCGGTATGAAATTGACCGAAAGTATTTAGAAAGTAAGTACAGTGAATATTTTTAAGTTGATGTAACTGATAACTATGATTAAGAAAAAGGTGAAAAAATGGCAGAAGAATTATTCCGTATGGAAGGTATTTCAAAATCGTTCCCTGGTGTTAAGGCACTAGATAACGTATCACTTCAAGTAGATAAAGGAGAGGTCCATGGTCTCATTGGTGAAAATGGGGCAGGTAAATCAACTTTAATGAAAGTTATGAGTGGTGTTTACCAAGAAGATGAAGGGAAAATCTTTATCGAAGGGAAAGAAGTTAAGGTTGGTAGTGTATCTGAAGCGCACGAATTAGGTGTAGCGATCATCTTCCAAGAATTAAACTTACTTCCTCATATGAACGTAGCAGACAACATTTTTGTAGGAAGACAACCGACGACAGGCTTTGCAGTTAATGATAAAGAAATGCATCGACAAGCTGCAGAAATATTAGATGATTTAGGCATTGATATTAAAACAACAGCAACAGTAGGTGATTTAAGTATCGCCCAACAACAAATGGTTGAAATTGCAAAAGCTATTTCAATGGACTCAAAGATTTTAGTATTTGATGAGCCGACTGCAACACTGACAGATAAAGAGATTCGTCAGCTGTTCGTCATCATTAAAAACTTGCAAGATAAAGGTGTAGGAATGGTTTATATTTCTCACCGTATGGAAGAGTTAGAAGAAATTTGTGCACGTGTGACGGTTATCCGTGATGGGCAATATATTGGAACAGAAAAATTGTCAGAAGTTTCGATGGATGAACTGGTTAACATGATGGTTGGTCGTTCATTAGATAAGAAATTCCCGACTTACAATCGTACACATGGTGATGTGAAACTAGAAGTCCGAAACCTTAAAAAAGGCGATGAATTAGATGTTGAACATCTTGAAGTTCGCGCTGGAGAAATATTAGGAATAGCTGGATTAGTTGGATCAGGTCGTTCAGAGATCGCTCGTTGTATTTTTGGAGCAGATAAACCAGATACAATGGAAGTTTATATCGATGGCAAAGAAGTAAAAATAAACTCAGTAGTAGATGCTGTAAACTTAGGTATCGGCTATGTTACAGAAGACCGTAAGCTAGATGGGTTAGCTTTACAATTAGATGTAAATTATAACATTAACTTAGCACACTTAAGAGACCTTGAAAAAGGTGGCGTTATTAATGATAAAGCTGGTAGAGAAAACTCAGAGCGTTTCAAAAAGTCATTAAATATCCGTACACCATCTATCCGTGAAACGGTAGGGAACCTAAGCGGTGGTAACCAACAAAAGATTGTTTTAGCGA
>CAMYQS010000044.1 GCA_947296835.1 uncultured Atopostipes sp. | reverse complement strand
ACACCGGAAAGGTATTTTCGTGAATCCGTTGTATCTCTGTCTATAGTGCTAGAAACACCTTTATCTAATATCGTATAGCTCATCTCAGAGCCTAACAATACATACAGCACCTTTTGGTTTCTCTCACTATTTTTTCGAAGGATATGTTCTCCAAGTCCGAAGAGATAGGATGTTTGTTCAAAATGAAAAGCACAAGTTGAACTGAGCTTAGATACGATAGATGCCTCTTTCTGTAAGAGAACATTTAGTTTCATCTCATCAATGAATTCTTGAGCCCTATTTTGAATGAAGTCATCCGGTAGTGAAAAACCGATGTGTTGTATTTCAAAGTCAGGATGTAGAACAGAGTTTATATTGAATTTAATAATTTTCACAATATTTTTTAGCATAATCTCTTTAGAATGAGAGGACTTCGAGGAAAATATAGAAAAACTATCCGGTAGAATATGTCCTCTATCATCCAGCAGAGCACTACGTATAAATGTGTGACCAACATCTAAAGCAATTGTATACTGATCAGTCAACCCTATGCCCTCTTTCTATATTTAATTTCGTTGCCCACCCTCATAATGCACATACTTGGTACTGATTCGTATGGCAAGCAATGTTAACACTAAGGTTATCAACATTAATATCCAGCCCATTGCGGACGCATATCCTAACTGAAGGTCAGAAAAGGCCTTATTATATAAATGATACGCATAGTATAGCGTCGAGTTGTTTGGTCCGCCGCCCGTCATTATATAGGCTTCTGTGAAGACTTGGAATGCACCAATCGCACCGGTAATCATATTGAAAAAGATGGTTGGTGAAAGCATCGGTACTGTTACATGCCAAAATCGCCTGAATGATCCCGCCCCATCAATGGTAGCAGAATCATATAATGTTTTGGGAATGCCCTGCAGACCGGCTAAGTAAATCATCATCGTTCCACCAACTGACCAAGAATTCATTAATATAATCGATGGCTTTGACCATGCACTATCGGTTAGCCATCCTGGTCCTTGTACACCAAAGTTCATTAAAAAGCTGTTGATTAAACCAAAGTTTGGATCTAGAATCCATTGCCATAATAATGTTACCGCAACACCAGATACAACAGTTGGCAGTAAGAAAGTCGTACGGAATATCTTTAATCCTTTTAGTTGTTGATTATTCAATAATAAAGCGAGTGAAACACCAATTGTTGTATTCACAGGAATACTAAATATTACGTGGAAAAGTGTATTCTCTAAACTTTTATAAAATAATCGATCATTGAATAGATTGCGATAGTTTTGCAGTCCGATAAAATTCATATCATTATAAAGGTTATAGTCCGTAAAACTAATATATAGTGCATATAAAATCGGAATTCCTAATAAAAACACCAGATTAATTAATGCGGGTAGGAAAAATAAATAACCCGTAATCGCTTCTTTTTGTTTTTTCGTTAATTTCTTTTTCATTGTATTCCTCCAATAGTTAGAAGAAAATTCAATGCCAATCGAATGATCAGCATTGAATGATTAAATTGTTAATTATTGATTAACAGCTTGCTCAGCTTGATTCTGTGCTTCTAGCATCGCTTCTTCTACTGGGATGCCATCTGATAATACTGCCTCTTGAACGGTCACTAAGGATCCGTTCCAGTTTGGATGTTGTGGAATAAATTCGATGAAACGAGCATGTTCCATTTGAGCAACAATTGCTGCCCAATTTTCATCTTTCATAAACTCATCCGCTTCTGCAGCTAGACGGTTAGATGATAGACTACCTGTTTCTTCAACAAAACGCTTTTGTACTTCTTCGCTGGTAATATATTTTAAGAAATCCCATGATGCTCGTGCTTTTGCATCGTCACCATTGTCGATAATCTCGTAGTTAAAGCCAGCCGAATATGTTACTGGATCACCCGCATGAGGTAAAGTAGCAATCCCATAATCCATATCTGGTTTTTCACGTAAGATAGTACGCGTTAAGTTTCCTACATCCATTACCATCGATAAACGTCCGTCAACAAATGGACCATGGTCCATTACACCAGCTTCTGAACGGAATGCTGACATCTCTTCAACCCCATAAAAGTCTTGGAAGTATTTTATAAACTCAACGGCTTCTAGGTTTTTTGGATCCATAAATGTTGGGTTTAAATCTTCATCCCAGAACTCTCCACCATTCGTCCATGCTAATGTATGAACTTGGATGTTACTTAACCACATATCAGGTGTGAAGCCCATTTGTTGGATACTACCGTCGTCGTTTGTTTTTGTCAATAGTTCAGTGAATTCGATTAATTCTTCCCAGTTTTTTGGTGGTATGTCTGGATCTAAACCAGCTTCTCTAAAATGTTCTTTATTCCAGTATAAGACTCGTACGTCTGTATCATTCGCGATACCATAGTAGTCACCTTCATATTCCATTGCATCCATTAATACGGGGTAATACACACTAGTATCGAAGTCATCTGCTTCAATGTATTGGTTTAATGGCACTAAAATATTATTCGCTGCTCGAGCTGGAACTGTTGATGAGTCGTTCATTGCTAAGTCAGGTGCTACTTGTCCAGCAATCGCTGTGTTTAATTTTGTCCAGTAGTCAAAGAAGTTTGTACCTAAGTGGTTAACTGTAATATGCGGATTATCATCTTCGAAAGCTGCAATAACTTCTGGTAAAACTTCTTCAGCCATCACACCGTCCGTATACATATGCCAAAAGTCAATTTCTACCTCTTCTACATCAGAAGCCGAATCAACATTCGCATCTTTCGTTGTATCTTCTTCAGCATTACCACACGCTGCTAATAATAGAGTAACTGAAGTAAGCCCCAACATTATTTTTGATTTTTTATTCTTAAACATATTGTCCTCCAAATTTTTATTTGTTTTTTTGCTCATACTTTAACCTTTTACTCCTGAAACCGAAGCCCCTCTTACAAAGTATTTTTGAAAAGAGAGAAATAATACAATGGATGGAATTGCTACAAGTATCGAAGCAGCCATCAATACATGCCATCTTGTTCCGTATTGTTGTTGGAAATTTCGTAAACCTAACTGAAGTGTAAATAATTTTGGATCATGCAAATAAATCAACGGACCCATAAAGTCGTTCCAACTAAACATAAATAGGAAGATAGCTGTAGTCGCCATCGCCGGTTTCGTTAGTGGTAAGAATATCTTTCGCCAAATGGTGAAATCAGAAGCCCCGTCTAATCGGGCAGCTTCACTCAGCTCATTCGGAATAGACAAGTAAAACTGTCTAAATAGAAAGATAAAAAATGGACTACCTAAGAAACTAGGTATAATAAATGGGTAATATGTGTTGATCCATCCCAGTCGTGAATAGAATATAAACAACGGAATCATCGTAATTTGTGAAGGTACCATCATCGTTGCCAACATGAGCGTAAACCACATGTCTTTGCCTGGAAAATTTAGTTTTGCAAAGCCATAAGCAACATATGCTGACGACATCACTCCTCCAAAAATTGAAGTGGCTGTTATAAATATACTATTCGCTGCGTAGCGAACAAACGGAAAAGATTTAACCGCTTCTACATAGTTCCCCCACTCAAGCTTTTCTGGGATCCATTGAGGTGGAATACTAAATATTTCGCCCGATGATTTTAAAGATGTTGAGACCATCCAAAAAAGTGGCATCATAAATAAAATAGTAAAAAATAGTAGTAACACATAAAAAAGTAAATTAATTGCTGGATGTTTTTTATACAAAATCAAACCTCCAATCATCATAGTTGTATCCGCTTACGGTCATTCTATCGAATTCAAGATGTGTTGTCTTTATGAACTATTGCCAAAATTTTATAAAATTCTGCCAAAAATTACAAGAGTTTTTGTGCAATGGTAGATTATTACAAAACAAATTTGTATAATAGAAGTAATCAAAAAGGATTTGGGGTGAATAAATATGGATTGGGAAAAAGATCTACAACTCGGTGCTAATTATTTAAATAATTATTTATTAGACATTACAAAAGACGGAGTTTCTATTAAAATGCATCATTGGGATGCAGACAAAAAAATTCATTTTGATGCCATGAATCAACATGAATATTATCGAGTAACATACATATTTAACGGGAAAGGTACTTATCAAGAAGGGAAAATAGCGGATGATATTAGTAATGGTAGCCTAATACTCACCCCTCCTAATACTTCTTACCGGTTAAGTAGTCCAAAAGGTTTAGATGTGATGTCTATTAGTTTTTCACTTCTATCTACCTCTCATTCATATATTCAAAAAATATTTAATTCCGTTAAAACGGAACAACTCTATATACTACCCGATAGGAATCGTTCTGCTGCTATTCTACTCTGGATATCTCTTTTGAAGTTAGCTGCAAACGACAACACCATTTACTTGAAGAACAATCTTGAAAGTATTGGTATTACACTTTTCTGGAGTATATTAAAAGACTTTGAAAAAGAAATTCTTTCTCGAAACTCAAAACAAGTACCATCATCTGCATCTACTTTAATCTATCAAGCGAAGGTATATATTATTGATAACTTAGCTGAACCGATTACCATTAAAGACATCGCCGATCAGTTGCATATATCAGAAAGGCACTTATCTAGACTCTTTAACCAAGAACTCGGGCAACCCTTTACGACGTATATTCGTAAAGAACGAATCCGAAAAGCAGGGATTCTATTATCTGATTCTGATATAGCCATTAAAGATATTGCATTACAAACGGGATTCTCAAGTGTTCATTATTTTACAAATGTGTTTTCAAAAGAAATGGATATGCCACCTGGGAAGTTCAGAGAAAGATTCAGACACCAAAATCTCATTACATAATAAAGGAAGATACTATGGAAAAGGCAACAAATATTTTAACTGTATTTAGTGAGTGGGTCATGAATCTATTCCTTCTCCACATTTATTGGATGATCGGAACCTTACTTGGAGGTGTTGTATTCGGAATTGTCCCCTCTTCTATTGCATTGTTTTCTACGATTCGGAAACTATTTACACATTCACAGACAATTAACGTGTTTGATTATTTCAAGAAAGAATACAAAACTAATTTTAAACATAGTTTAATTCTTGGCTTCTTATATCTGGTGATTGCGTTGTTTATTTATAGTTATATTCAATTTTTAACCGCTACAACAACTTCATTACTAGCTTATACACATATTTTTATTTTTGCATTCTTATTTTTATTGATTCTTTTTTCGTTCTATTTAATACCTGTTTATGTTCATTTTGAAATGAATATAAACAAACTGATCCCAAACACTTTACGTATTCTACTAGCCAATATGAAATGGAATTTCCCAATGCTACTTACCGTTGTAGCTGTTGTTTTAGTGTATATTAAGTTTTCAGTTACTTTACTCTTTTTTGGGGTAAGCTTACCTGCTTTCATCATCAGCTATTTTTGTCGAAAAGCATTTCAAGATTTTCAAGATAAACAAAACATTTAAACTAATGCTCAAACAAATCAATTTTAGTTCATATTCTCCTATGTTATTTTTTATATGAAACAAAATCAGAAGGAGTTGTTTATTGATGAAAAACAGATACTTAAGAGACCCTCGACATTTATATCATGATGGTAAATTTCCGGTTCAAGAATAGGATACTCCAGCACTACAAGATGAAATGACACCTAAGCCCGATTGTGGCGAGAAATCATATGAAGGGCACGCTCGTTTGAAAGGCCGGAATGCGTTAGTTACTGGCGGAGATTCTGGTATTGGTCGTGCAGCTGCTATTGCTTATGCTCGTGAAGGTGCAAACGTAGCAATTCAGTTCTTCCCTGGCGAAGAAAAGGATGCTGAAGAAGTTAAAGCGATTATCGAAGACGCCGGACGCAAAGCATTACTATTACCTTACGACTTACGTGATGATAATGCTGCTACTGAAATTGTTGAGAAAACAGTCGATGAATTTGGTGCGTTAGACATTTTAGTCTTAAACGCCGCACAACAAATTGCTCATACTACTTTAAGTAATTTATCAATGGAACAAGTACATGACACATTTAAGGTCAATATCATTAGTATGTTCGAATCGGTGAAAGCTGCTGAAAAACACTTAGAACCTGGAAGTTCAATTATTACGACGACTTCCGTTCAGTCATTTGATCCGAGTGAACCATTAATTGATTATGCTGCTACTAAAGGAGCTATTTCAAACTTTACGGTTACACTTTCGAGTTACTTTGCTGACAAAGGCGTTCGCGTGAACGGTGTTGCTCCTGGTCCAATTTGGACTCCATTACAACTAGATAAAGGACAACCAGACGGCTCGATTCCGAAGTTTGGACAAGAGATAGTCTGCTGGGACGTGCTGGGCAGCCAGCCGAACTTGCACCTGTTTATGTACTACTCGCTTCAAATGATGCCAGTTACATTACCGGTCAAATCTATGGTGTGACAGGTGGACAACCAATCAATTTATAAAAAAATACACATTCTGAGTTAAAAAGCTGGATTCAATATCCAGCTTTTTTTATGCTCTAATAGAAGAATTTCATTTGAAATGAGTGATGAACATGAAACGTACTAACAATATTATCCGTTCGATACTTGGGTTATTCTTTCTATTTATTTTTGGGCTGGCTATCGGTTATGGTTTTTCTCTATTCGAAGAAAATGACACTAAAACGGAGGAGCCTACCACACAAACAGAAGTTGAAACTAACACCGACGATGATGAAATGGGGCCTAACTTTATCGACTTAGTTACACCTAGTCCCGACTCAGTCGATATAGAACGAATAGAAAACATCATTTTTAATATGGTTAATGATTTACGAGAAGAGTTAGGCGCAGGAGCGGTCGTCCGAAATGAAACACTACGCTTAGCGGCTGATATTCGAGCAATCGAGACAGAAGAATCTTTCTCTCATACTCGGCCAGATGGAACAGAACCCTTCACAGTATTTGAAGAACAAGCTACTTTCTACCCTTACTATATGGTTGGGGAAAATTTAGCTATGGCTACCTATTTTCGAGACGATGACCATATGGCAAAATTAATTTTTAATGGTTGGGTTGATAGTCCTGATCATTATGAAACGATGATTAATCCAGACTTTCAAGAAATCGGTATTGGTGTCCATTACGATGGTGAAATACTATATGCCACTCAGTTTTTTGGAACGCCCAGATAATACTAAAGAAGAAAAGAGACGAATTCACTCTAGTCTCTTTTGTTTATATGAAATAATAATCAATAAACTTTTAAAATGAGGATTTTAAAGTTTCCTCTATTGCATTCTCTTCAAAATGATTCAACAAGCCAATAATTACATGATAATCTGTTTTTAAACCTAATTCCTCTTAGGTATCTTTCGCTTTTTTCAAACATTGTGGATTCAAGTATGTTATTTTTCGCTCATTACAACGTCTATTAATGAATAATCCTTATCAGTTTTGTTATGATTAGTATATAACTTTTCATAGAGGTGAGATTTATGAATAATGTAAAGGAATTCTTTAAGGAAACCCTACTCTCTATTTCTCCCGTAGTTATCATCGTGCTTTTATTGTCATTTTTTGTTATTGATGTCAGTCGTTTAATGATCATTAGCTTTATAGTCGGTTCCATACTTGTTTTAATTGGACTAACCATTTTTCTCATAGGAATTGACACTGGTATGGCTCCCCTTAGAAAGATTCTAGGAGAATATGTGTCAGATAATCCATCAAAATGGATGATTGGCCTCTTGAGTTTCATTATTGGTTTTTCAATTACCGTAGCTGAACCGGATCTAATCATTTTAGGTCAACAAATTGAACAAGCTACTGCAGGGATTTTAAATCAAACCATCATTGTGCTATCTGTTTCACTAGGCGTTGGTTTGATGATCGCATTGGTCATTGAACGGTTAATTAATGGCATTCCATTTAGCTGATACTTCTTAAGTATTTATGTTGTCATTTTAATATTAGCTTTTATTTCGGATAACCCTTCTATTGCAATAGCTTTTGATGCCTCTGGAGCAACAACTGGTGCTTTGACTACTCCTTTTATCCTCGTATTATCGGCTAGTATTGCTTTATGAAAGATGGCAAGAATATGGATGAAGACTCATTTGGTTTAGTCGGCTCAATGAGTACTGGACCAATATTGGCTATATTTATTCTGGTATTATTCACAAACAGTGAAATGGTTCCTACAACACAAACTTATACGTATACTGATAATATTTTTGACCAGATTAGTCAAGCAATTATCCCTACTTTAATGGAATCAATTATCGCACTGTTGCCAATTTGTATTCTATTTCTAGTCTTAAATAGAGTGAAATTTAAACTAAATAAAAATACCTTAGTTTCTATTTTAAAAGGTTTTATCTATACTAGTCTTGGATTAGCATTATTCTTAATTGGTGTGAACGAAGGTTTTATGGATATGGGTCATTATCTAGGAGCTACACTCGCTGAAATGGGAAATAGTTGGTTAGTCATTACAGGTTTAATTTTAGGATTAGTGGTCGTTTTAGCCGAACCTGCCGTACAAGTTCTCGGAGATCAAGTAAATGAAATCAGCCAAGGGCGTATTAAAAAGTCGGTACTGTTATTATTC
>CAMYQS010000043.1 GCA_947296835.1 uncultured Atopostipes sp. | reverse complement strand
GCCTTAATCGACGCAAACGTTTCAGCAGTTGGATATGAAACAGTTTCAGTCAAAGGACAACTACCATTATTAAAACCAATGAGTGAAGTAGCAGGCCGCTTCTCAGTTCAGGCAGGTGCTCAATTCTTACAAAATATTCACGGTGGATCAGGTATTTTACTAAGTGGAGTTCCTGGTGTAGAACGTGGTAACGTAGTTATTATCGGTGGTGGAGTTGTTGGTTTAAACGCTGCGAAGATTGCAGTCGGTATGGGCGCAAATGTAACCATTCTAGATATTGACCAAGCTCGTTTAGCTGAAATTGATGACCTATACGATACAAAAATCAACACATTGATGTCAAACTCATATAACATCGGTCAAGCAGTTAAAAATGCAGATTTAGTTGTTGGTTCTGTATTAATCCCTGGAGCAAAAGCACCAGTATTAGTTACAGAGAAAATGATTAAATCAATGCGTCCTGGTTCAGTTATTGTTGACGTAGCAATCGACCAAGGTGGAAACTTTGCGACTTCGACTCACGCAACAACACACGACGACCCAATCTACAAAGTACACGATGTTATTCACTATACGGTAGCAAACATCCCTGGTGCAGTGCCACACACGGCGACTGTTGCTCTTACAAACGTTACAATGCGCTATGTACAACAAATCGCGAATAACGGACTAGAGAGAGCTTTCCTTAACAACCAAGCAATTATGCGTGGTGTGAATGTGTATAAAGGATTAGTTACAAACGAAGGTGTTGCGACTGCATTAGATATGAAGCACACGAACATGTACAACTTAATCCGTCGTTAATTTTATGACATGATAGTAAAAATAGCCTTCGAAGTTTTGATAAACTTCGAAGGCTATTTTTTTGTCTATTTATTTTGCATGTTCTAATGACCATGATTCTAAGTTCAGATTGTTTTTAAGTATCCCTGACTTTGGAAAGACAATCGTCATCGGTTTACTTGTATTTGCATAAACCACAAAGTCTTTCAGTTGAAATGTACCTTGAGCCGCTAGTACACCTGTTGCATCATAAAAATTAAGGGGCAACAGCTGGACATCCAAATTATCCTTCGTACCATTTTGAACTAACAACGTAATCTCAAGTCCATCTTGGTGATCTCTCTTAGCAGATAAGCCCATTAATGATAATTCGTTAGCTGACAAATCAGATTCATTAATAATTTCTTCTAATTGCGCTCTCGCCGCTTCAGAAATCGCACCTTCTCTTAATTCCGATAAGTCTAATCGGTGCTTCGTATTTTCTTCGAAAGCTAAACTCCAAGATTTAATGTTATTGAAATCTGTTACCTCAACCGAGTCTTTTGGAAAGTTTATATTCCAAAAGATAGTCGTATTTGGTTCTACAACACCTAAATTACTGAAGTCCACTTCTGTTTTTGCGATCACGTTCGTATCTTCGTCCACTAATAAAATAGATGTGTTCTTCAATGTGACAGGTTTACTGACGGTTGAACGAATAAATGTTGGTACTAGAATTTCGCCATTTTGCACGACCATCTCAATCCCTGAAACTTGAAATTGATCCTTTTTCATTTCAGGCAATGCATCGTGTTTCTTCATATAATACTGTTTATCTTCTTCACCAATAATAATATGCGGTGGAAAAAATAGTGTTGTCATGTCATCAACTGCTCCTTACCTTAAATTATTTACTCTACTCTTCTACCTTAACACATGTAGGTGAAATGGAGAGACCGATGGATTTACTCCATCGGCCTTTTCCACTATTCAACTATTTTTAGCTTAGTTTTTATATCTTTTTTTGCGATATAGTTCTGTTCCTAAACCAGCTAAGATTAAGCTCATTCCACCAATTAGCGGTACAATGATACTTGATCCTGTAGCAGGTAAGTCCTTATCTTTATCAGCTGATTCTGTAGCTCCTGGTGTTTTACCTGGAGTTGTTGGTGAACCTGGTTGACCTGTCTCACCTGGAGTACTTCCGTCTCCTGGTGTTGTTGGTGTACCTGGTTCATCTGTGTCTCCGGGTGTTTCACCAGATGTAGCTTCTGCGTATTGAATTCCAAAGTAACTAAATGAGTCTGTTGTAAACACAACTGCACCATCAACCACTTTAAAGTCTAATTCTTCTGCAATTTCAAAGTTTTCACCAAAGTGGAATACTTTTTTCGGTGAACGTCCAGCTTCAAATTCAATTCTAACCGTTACTGGTCCATTTGGTTGTACTTTATTTCCATATGCATCAACCAATGATATATTGAATAAGTCGTATAACTCGCCAAGGATTGATGGAATATTCTTAACATCCTTAACAGCGTCTTTCGCAACTAACTCTAATCCTTCAAGACCTTCACCAGTAATTGTGATTGTAACTTTTTTACCTGGTAATTTAACTTCAAGTTCTATTGAGTCTTCTGGGTCAGTCGGGTCTGTTGGTAGACCTTCACCTTTCAGATCAATAATACGTCCTTCGATTACAGGATCAACGACACCATTTAGGTATTCTTCTTCAACCATATAGTCTCTTAGTTGTTCCCAATCGATTTCACCAATATCTCTAACTCTTCCTTCAGCAAAGGCTTTAGCGAATGTATCAAATCCGTCCCCACCTTGACCTGTATAACCGTTTGTCGTTACAAGGTAGTCTTCAGTTAAGTCGATTTCAACTAAGTCATCACCATTAACAACATACATCGCTACAACTCGGTCATTAACTTCACGTTCACTATCGTAGAAGAACTTCATACCTGAAACATGTAGGAAGCCTCCGTTTTCTGCTGGTGCTTGACGAACACTAAATTCTAGTAAGTCTTTAATTTCTTGACCTGTTAATTCAGCAACAACTGGGTCATTACCAAATGGTAGAACATTAATGACATCTGCAACAGTAATTTGACCTTTACTAATAGGGGCTCTAATTCCACCACCGTTTTGTACAGCAATGACTGTTTCTGGATATTTTTCACGTGCTTTGTATAGCATAGCATCCGTTACTAAGTTACCTAATTCTGTTTCGTTTGCACGAACACTTGTTTCTTCGCCATCACCATGACGAGGGTTTACTAAGTCTTTCATTGCTTCAGCGCCGATTTCTTCATTACCGAACTCTTCAATACGTTTAGCATAAGGTTCTAATATTTCTAAAGCTTCCGGATCTTGTTGATATTGTTCTACATCCAGTAATTGACCTGCGTAACCTACTACGTGTCCTTCGTCACTAAACTGTACGTTTAACGTTCCTAGGTTTTCAGCTGCACTACCTGTTTGAACAATAACTGTTGGGTCTACTTGATCATCATTTACTACTACTGGTGCATCTAATGTAGTATGTGAATGACCACCAACTATTACGTCAATACCTTTTACTTTTTCAGCTAGTAACAAGTCGTTTCCAACATCTGGCGCAGTATTGTATCCAATATGCGTTAATGCCACAATCTTGTTAATACCCTCAGCCTCAAATTCAGCTACCGCATCTTCTGCTGCTTTTACATAATCAGTAAATGTAATATCTACTGGACTAGCAATATTCTTAGTGTCTTCTGTTGTTAAACCAAAGACTCCAACTTTTTCGCCATCTACATCTAAAACAATACTGTTGTAGATTTTACCAGCTGATGGTTCTGAAACAACTGAATTATTTGTATCTAAATCTTTCATATGAACGTCTTTAGAGAAATCAATGTTTGTACCTAGGAATGGGAAGTCTGCCCCTTTAACAAAGTCAGCTAATGCTTTATGCCCATCCGCTGAGTTACCTAAGTCAAACTCATGGTTACCAAATACCATTGCATCAATTCCCATTAAGTTCATTAATGCTAAGTCAGCTCTACCTTCATATAAGTTGAAGTATAGCGTTCCTGAAAATACATCTCCTGCATGTAATAATAATGATCCAGGATTATCCTCACGGAAACCATTAATCGTGTTCATCATGTACGCATAGTTTTCAACGTTACTATGTGTATCATTCATATGCATGATTGGTAGTTCAAATGTGTCTGATTCATTAGTAACTGAAAGATCTAATTGTGCCAATACTGGATCATGATCACTGGCTCTACCGTGCATATTTGTAAAATCAGAATTGATATGAATCATATCGATTTCAGCTGTTTCTGCTAGGTTTTTAGATACTAGGATATGATCTAATACTTGCGAATTTCCTTGGTAAACATAGTTGTAGCGTTCTGCAGTTGGCACTTTGTTTACTAGGTTAGTTAATTCATTACCTTCTAATATTTCTAATGTTTTTGAGAATTGGAAGTCGTTCATGTCACCTAATACGATAACATTTTCGTTAGGATTATCTACTAAAATTTCTTTTACGAAATTATTAACAACAGTAGCTAATCCATGACGTTCAGCTTCACTTCCTTTACGTCCTAGGTTTTGGCCATATTCTGGTTCATCACCATTTTTCGAGTTTAAGTGGTTGTTAACAATAACAACTGATTCACCATTAAATTCGAATTGCGCGGCAAGTGGTTTACGAGTTCCAGGGAATTTTGATGGTTCAACACGTCCTGGGTTTAATGTTAATTGACCATTTTCGTATGCTACTGCTTCCGTTGCTCCACCTTTGTCTGCTTCAACAAAAGTTACACGCTCTGGGTTGTATAAGTAACCTACACGGATATTTCCACCTGGTGCTCCACCATCTTGGTTCATTTCAGGATCGATATTTGCATACTTATAAGTTGGGCCGTCTGCTTTTGCAATTTCATCAATCAGACGTTCAAAACTTTCGTTTGCTTCTGGTGATGAAGAGTTTGTAGCACGGTTTGCCATTACTTCAACAATACCGATAATGTCTGGTGAATTCATATCATCAACAAAAGATTCAGCAATTCTTTTTGCTTTTTCATTTGAAGTATATGAAGTGTTTGCTGAGAAGTTCTCAACGTTATAAGTGGCTACTGTTAATTTACTTGGATTTTTTACAATCGTTGTACCTTTTGGTTTAACAATACCTTCTTCTAATGCATCTACTACATCAGTTAAATCTGCGTAAACTTTATAGTTACCAAAACCATAGTTTACAACTCCAGTAAGTGATTTTGTAAATTTATCACCCGTCTTAACTCTAAGGTCTCTTGCTTGACCGTTTGGCTGAACTTTAAACTGGATAGATTGTGCGTTAGGGCCATCTATTCCTAATAAAATTCCACCATTAACCGTTAATGCACTTGGTTCAAAATCGTCTGTTACAACAACTAAATCTCCATGTTGTTGAGGTGCTGCTGCAGTTGAAGGCGCAATTTCTACACGCATTCCTTCAATGCTTTCCCAGAAGTCAATTGCATATTTCTCTGGTTCAAATTCTGTAAACGTATTTTGTCCACTGATTTTGCTTGGAATGTCACTTGATGTAATTTTAATTGCCGTTGGTAATTTTACGTTATCTTCTTTAACAACAACTGCTCCATTACGTGCATTGATTTGAGTGATAGATAAATCAGTTTCAGCTTTCTCTGCATAACCATCAATATGATATTCGTCAACTGTACCTGTTACAGATACTAAGTTTCCTACTTCAAGGTCAAGTTTGTTGTTCGTGTACACAACAATACCTTCTGAGGTTTTCGGGTTATCGTCATCTTTACCATCCGGAGTTTGCATGTGGAAGTAATGTGCTCCGTTAATGTCATATATATACGTTACAACACCTACTACATTATTTACTGTTGCACCAACAAATTCACTCTCATGGCTTTCACCTTGAATATGATGAATCTTCGTACCTTTTGAATTATCATAAACTGTATATGCAAATTCCCGAATATCAGCAGAATTGCCAGCCGCATCAAATGTAATCGCACGAATGGTGGTAGCTTCATCAACTACAATAGGTTCTTCGTAAAGTGAACTTTCTTTAGTTGGTTCTGATCCATTTAAAGTGTAGTAAATCTCAGCATTTTCTGAAATTGTATTTAAATTAACTTCTGTCCCTATTGGAACTAATCCAGCAGCTGGTGTAGCATATGCTGGTTGAATTCCTGCTGGAACAATATCAGCGTTACTACGAGGAATGATCTGCTTATCAGCATTAAATGTCGAAGCAATCCCAGTAATCGATGTATATTCTTCACCAATTGCTAAGCTTAAATCGCCATTATCATCCCGAATTATAAATTTAGTACCGTCTGAATCTTCTGCATTGTAATTTACCCATGAATTGCCACGGACTTCACCTACAATTTTAATATTCTTTAAAATAATAAATTCTGATTCATGATTTCCTAACTCATTCCCCTTAATTGGAAGAGGTGTTGGAATAGTTGACTCTTCTTTTTCAATTAAAGTAGCTGGATCAATCTGTAATAATTCATTATATGTCTTTAATGAACCTTCTACTGTAATTTTTTCTCCAAGTTCCACATCTAAACTTGTTGGTCGAACTGCAATTCCACCAGTTTCATCTTGAATCTGGATTGAATTCTTTAGTTTTGCAGTAACGATACCTTTTGTTTTAACTTCCCCAGTATTTTTCACTCGAACTTCATTAATAGATTTTAGTTCAAGGGGGTCGGGGGCAGGTTCGTCTTCACCATCGCCTGGAGTATCATTTCCATCTGAATCTTCTTCACTATCAGTGAACGTCATTGCAGATGCTGATTTTAACCCGAAGTGATTAAAGTATGCTTCTGCTTTAGCAGTTACAATAACTTTACGACCTATATTATTTGGATTAGTTTGTAAACCAAATTCTGATCGTAGATTACCACTAGGAATTTGGACAAATGCCATTTTAGCTGGGTCTATTTCATCTATTGTATCTGCAATAGCAAAGTTCGTGTCAGCATCAAGTCTATCTCTTGATACATTTGTTTTGCTAACTACATATCCAACAATATAACCTTCTACGGTAAGATCTCCACCTGGATTATTTTGTGTGATTAAATCTGAAACTGAGATTGGGGTATCAACTTCTGCTGCTGTTAATGTGGGTGTATCCTCTATTTCTGAAGCGTACGCTACAGCGGGAATAGCAGCTTGAGCAAGAATATTAAATAAAAGCATAAGAACTAATAAAGTATTATAATGCTTCTGTCTTTTCTTTAAGTGCATTACTGTTCTCCTTTAATTGTTATTTTCTCTATTGACAAAAAATGGTTGTATTATCAACTACTTTTAGCTTATAGAGATATTTGAAAATATTGTATTACAAATAACCATATCCAAAGATATTTGTCCTATATATATTTCTTTCTGATTCTAACAATTTTTGGTTTCCTGTGTGATTAATTCCAACAACTGAGATTAACCGGCAATGACTAAAATGACCTCCTTTTTTGTATCCATATACATTTATACAGCAAAACATATCCGAATACTAATTAAATCCACTCATTTACTAGTATTATAAAAATATGTACGTAATGTCAACGTTTTCATTAATATTTATAAAGTTTATTTTTACAATAACTTTACATTCGTTATTTATTTGATAAAGATAGGAATTTACTGTCTTTTATTGTGTTCTGTACCATCAAATACCGAACGAAATTCCTTCACCAAAAGTAATAAATTCTCTTTTGTTAAAAATACATAAATGTTTTGTAAATAAAAAAAGCCCTTCGAAGATTTTTTTATCTTCGAAGAACTTTTCATATTAGTTTAAAATTCGCTCAAATGGATCGCGACTGATCCCTTGTTCTAATACTTGTTCAACATATACTTTTGCTGCATACAAGCTGTGGTCACGATAGTTTCCACATTCTTTTGCTGTAACTGCTGGAATAATTTCAGTTGCTAAAACGTCTTTTAATGTCTTTTCTAAAGCGACTGCAATTTCAGCAGGTGTTGTTTCATTCCATTTCACACAATAGAAACCTGTACGGCATCCCATTGGTGAAACGTCGATAACCCCTTCTAAGTGGTCTCGTAAATAAGTCGCTAATAAGTGCTCTAATGTGTGAACAGCACTTGTTGGTAATGCGTCTGTGTTCGGTTGTAAGAAACGCAAGTCGATTTTCTGAATCGTACTTCCTTTATCATCATGCTCCACTCCCGCCACACGAACATAAGGTGCTTTTACAATATTATGATCTAATTCAAAACTTTCTACTCTAGCCAAAAAATAGCCTCCCATAAAACTCTGTTTTTATTATTTCTCTAGCTTTTCAATAAACGATAATACCAGTTCTGCTGAACGTTTTCCAGCTAGCAAGACAAATTCGTCAAAGTTAACTGTCGCTTCTGCATCCGCTACGTCCGATATCGCGCGAACAACGGCGTATGGTGTACCGAACTGCGCACATGTTTGGGCAACGGCTCCACCTTCCATTTCAGTCGCTAAAGCCGCTGGGAAAAACTCCTTAATATGAGCAATTTGTTCGTCGCTTGAAATGAAAGAGTCTCCCGTTACAATTAGTCCTTTTTGAACATGCCAACCCGTATCAACAGCCGCTTCATTAATTAACTGTCCAATTTTTTCATCCGTTTTATATTGCGCAGGCATTTGCGGAATTTGACCATACGTATAACCAAAGCCACGGTTATCTGCATCATGGTACGACAAACTTGTTGAAATCACTAAATCCCCGATCGATAATCCTGAACCAATTCCACCTGCAGATCCTGTGTTTATCACAACATCCACATCAAATTCTTGTATTAATAATGTCGTCG
>CAMYQS010000042.1 GCA_947296835.1 uncultured Atopostipes sp. | reverse complement strand
ACTTCAAATAGCTCATCAATTGTCGCATATTCAACTGGACTAGACGAGTTGAATATGCGACAATTGATGAGCTATTTGAAGTGGCGGATGAGCGTGGCGAACGACCATTCTTCGTGATGTTAGATGGATTAGAAGACCCGCATAACTTAGGTTCGATTATCCGAACAGCGGATGCGACGGGTGTTCATGGGGTTATTATCCCGAACCGCCGTTCAGCAAACTTAACATCGACCGTTTCAAAATCTTCAGCAGGAGCGATTGAACATGTGAAAGTAGCGCGTGTAACGAACTTATCGCAAACGATTAAAGAATTAAAAGATCGAGGCCTATGGATTTTTGGAACGGACATGAACGGTACAGACTACCGTGATTGGAACACTGATTCACCGATTTGTCTAATCATCGGTAACGAAGGTAAAGGTATGTCACGTTTAGTTAAAGAAAACGTGGATGAAATGATTACCATTCCAATAAAAGGGGATATTCAAAGTCTGAATGCGAGTGTAGCCGCAAGTATTTTGATGTATGAAGTTTACCGAGGTTGGAACCCAGTCAGATAATGAAGAAATGAAAATCAAAAGAGCTTTAGCCAGGGAGAGAGGATCTCCTATGGCTAAAGCTCTTTATTTTTTTAGACATTACGTTATCCAACCACGGACAGTATGCTTCAATTGAGCCAACCAACTCTCTTTTGGTGCGTGATGTCTGATTTGACGTTTTGTTTTGTCTGTCGCTACGTTCATTAATTCGACTTGTGCACTTATTGGTTTTTCACCAGTGGGTTGTAGTTTCTCATATGTCGCATCGCTTCTTAGCTCCCAGGCTTTTGTATTATCTGAGAAGAAGAGTTCTAATGTCTTTAGAATGACTTCTTTAATGCCAGTATCTAAAATTGGGAAGGCAATCTCAACACGATTGACCATGTTTCGGGTCATCATATCGGCTGATGACAAGAACAGTTCCGTATTACCATTATTATGGAAGTAATAAATACGACTGTGTTCTAAGAATCGACCAATGATACTGCGAACCGAAATGTTCTGACTCACCCC
This sequence comes from uncultured Atopostipes sp., assembly GCA_947296835.1. Lineage (GTDB taxonomy): Bacteria > Bacillota > Bacilli > Lactobacillales > Carnobacteriaceae_A > Atopostipes. The sequence goes on along the minus strand of CAMYQS010000042.1, from coordinate 7,606 downwards.
AGGAATACCAGGTATAAGAGAACAGATACCCCGTATGTTCAGCTCGATTTTCACACCGGCTTGGCTCGCTTCGTATATTTTCTCAATTAATACCTTATCGGTTAGTGAGTTCATCTTTGCGATGAAGTGACCATTTCCGAATTCTTTTTGATGCTTCATTTCACGATCAATTTTTGTTAAAAACATTTCGCGGATGCGATAAGGTGATACATGTAAATGATGATAATCGGGTTGAATCGAGTAACCACTTAAATAGTTGAAGAAGTCGGTCGCATCTTGACCGATCACCTCGTTCGAACTAAAAATTCCCATATCCGTATAAAGTGTCGCAGTATTTTCGTTATAGTTTCCAGTACCTAAATGGACATAGCGTTTGAAGCCATTGCCGACCTTTCGGGTAACCATTGAAATTTTACTGTGTGTTTTTAAATCACGGACACCATATAAAATATGGATGCCTGCATCTTCCATCTCTTTTGCCCATAAGACGTTATTTTCCTCATCAAATCGCGCCTTCAGTTCCATTAAAACGGTCACTTGAATACCCGACTGCGAGGCCTTAATAAGGGAATGGACTAATTCGGAGTCGCTACTGACACGGTATAAGGTCATTTTAATCGAGACCGTACTTGCATCGTTAGCCGCATGTTGAATAAATTCTAAAACCGGTTTAAAGGAATCATATGGGTGATGCAAGTAAATATCCTCTTGCTCAATCGCATGAAAAATCGATTCATCCTCTAAAAACCTAGGATAATGCGGGGTAAACGGTTCGTAGAGTAATTCAGGATGCACTTCACCCAGCTCGTCGATCAATTGAAACAAGAAGGTTAAGTCCAATGGTCCATCTAAATAATAAACTTCATCATCTGACAGCTCTAACTTGTCTTTCAAAAAGGCGATATCTTCTTCAAGTTTGACATTAGACGTACGAGTGTCAACTTCGAGACGAACAGCCATCCCGTTTTTACGTCGCTCAATATAATCTTCAATCGCCATTAACAAGTCATCCGCGCCTTCTTCTTGAATCTCCAAGTCTGCATTACGCGTAACTCGGAAAGTAAATGACTCAACGATACTGTAGCCGATAAACATTTCCTCAAGGTGAAATTTGATAATATCCTCTACGAAGACAATCGGACGCTTCTCAGATAGGTTCGCTTCTAAAATGTAATAGCGATCAATTAAATGCGTCAGTGGGATAATCACCGTATACGGCTTACCATCTTTTTCAAGGTGAACAAAAATCTGGACATTCCCATCGTGTAAATGAGGGAACGGGCGATAGGCATCGACGCCATAAGGAGTAATCGCTGGCTCAATTTGATTTCTAAAGATATCCCGTATGTCATATTTTTGCTGTTGTGAAAGTGCAGGAATCGAGGCGATATGATAAGCAACCGACTCGAGCTCCGACATTTTTTTATGATAGATGTCATATTGACGTGCAACAATATCCCGATTCTTTTTTGATATCTCTTGAATCTGTTGTTTTGGCGTCCAATTTTTCTTAGAATCTGTTTCAGTCACTCCAAGCTTATGCTGGTCTTGTAGGCCGGCGACACGAACACGAATAAACTCGTCTAGGTTCGAGCTACCAATTGCAATGAAGCCCAACTGTTCTAAGAATGGATTTGTTTCATCTAACGCTTCTAAAACAACACGTTCGTTGAAATCGAGCCAAGACAGCTCTCTATTTTGATAATACTTTGGTGCTGATAGATTTACTTTTCCGTCTTTCACCCATATCCCTCCGAAACTATTTTAAAATACTCATTACTTTTTCATCACTTGAAATTTAATATTGACAGGATAGCCCACTGCCCGTTCAAAGTGGTTCCGTTGTTTCTCCGCTTGAAATGCTTCTGAAACAATTTCACCGCTATAACGAACAAGTAGGTCATACCCCTCTTTTTTGTTTTTAGTTAAATCAATACCTACGATTGTATTCACGTGTGAATCGTTCAATGCTTCTGCGAATTTAATCAGGCTTCCGAGTTTCAGCAATAGGTCTTTCTCGTCATCGGAGAACCAACCTTCTAAATCACTTAGATATTGTTTATATAGCGAACGGTTTTTGTAGCTCGATAACAAGGCTAAACGTACTCGGTCATAATGATCAAAACCATGGATGTTCGTATTTGAAATGACATAATACGTGTGCTGTGAGCTTGAGTCGTTTTCAATAAAGCTACCTAAATTATACAAGGTTGCGCCATAATACATCATCGCTAGGTGATCAACGGATGGTTTCAATAAATCATTCTCTTCTAATTCATTAAGCAACATATCCGCAATGGTAATGCGATGATTCGTCGCATACTCCGGAATGTCATATTGCGCCGTTAATCGAATCACTTGTTGCTGTGGGACTGCGAATAAGTCATACGGGTTATTATATTGTTCATTAAGGTATTGCATAATAATTCCTTCACGCAATCCGCGTCTCGATAAAATAAACGAAGGGGCTTTTGAAACGTTAATCAACTGTTGAAAGACAATCCCCGCTGGAATAATCGTATCTTTACGGTCCTGGCTCAATCCATCTAGAGAGTCCAGCTTTTTATAACTTGTTGATTTAAAGACGTCCAGCGTTTCATCAATTAGTTCAGGTTTCATCGGATACCCGTGTGTACCGGCTAATGGGTAGTCCGTTTTCAATTGATACACTTCGGCAATATTCCGTGCAGAACCACCGATCGCAATGACTGGAATCTTATTCTTCGCAATCCAATTCACTTTCTTGAACTCATTTTTCACCCATTTTGTTGTTTCTTTAATAGCATCCGGATCATTGTGTTCCTTTCCTTTAAAGAACTGGTTCTTCAAACTAACCGCTCCAAAGGGAAAACTGTGTGAGTGCACGACTTCTTTGTTTTGAAACAAAGTAACCTCCGTACTTCCCCCACCGATATCCACTGAAAGGCCATCATAAATGTTAAAGGTATAACGAACCGCGTAGTTCCCGTAAAATGCTTCCTCTTCATCGGACAACACACGAACCGCTAAGCCTGTCTTTTCCTGTACATGGTCAAGTATGTCTTGGACGTTTGATGAATTACGTACAGCGGCTGTGGCGACTGGGATAATTCGATCCACTTGATACTCGTCGATAATCTTTAAATAGCTATCGACTAAGTCAGTTAGAACGTCAATTCCTTGCTGACTCATTTCACCATTTTTAACATATTGCACTAACCGCGCGGAAACTTTAATGTTTTGTAATTCGGAAATATCATAATAAGCATTCGCATCAATGTTAAAGATGACTAGTCGAACTGTATTTGAGCCAATATCTATTAGGGCAATTCTTTCAATACCTTCTCGTTTTTTCATCATTTACACCTATCTCTCTCGTTTTCCGATTTCATTATTCTTACCTTAATCATACTAGACTTAACGTTCCTTTGTCTAAGTATCAAGGTGGGTTTCTTAAAAAAACACAAATACAATGCCTTAAGTTACAAAATAAGTAAAATAAGGGTGTAAATATTACAAACATTACTGTTTTTACCTTAAAAAGTAAACCAAATGCAATAAACAAAGAGGTAAAAGGGTATAGAATACTATCAGACGTCAGAGGGCGTCTCTTAATGAACGATAAAATAAATAAAAAACGGGTTTTACAAGAAAGGATTCCTAAAGCATATGAATAAATGGATTAAAAAAGTTGTCGCATTAGCCTTTATCTTCGCACAATTTTTAATCATTCCAAATGTTTCAGCGAGCTCATTGGAAGAGATTCAAAACAAAAAACAATCAGTCCAAGAAGAAGTTAATCAAGTACAATCAGAGGTTAACAAACAATTAGAAGAAGTTAGCGCGTTTACAGTTGCTCTAGAAGAGTTAAACACTGAAATTGCCGCACACGAAGAAACAATCTCAAAAACAGAAGTTGAAATTGAAGAACAAGAAGTATTAGTTGCTCAACGCTTGGAATACACATCAAGCCAATTACAAGCCTTACAGAAAAATGAAGTAAATAACAACATTTTATTAACGATTTTACAAGCTGAAAGTTTTTCAGAGGTTGTAAACACTATTTACTCAGCAACTGTTTTAACGAGTGCGAGTGAAGATCGTTTAGCAGAAGCGCAAGCGGAACATGACAAATTAAATGACATGCGTGAAACGCTATTGGCAGAAAAAGAATCATTAAACGAAAAACAAGTTGAAGTTGCAGAGAAGAAAGAAGTATTAGACGCGAAAATAGCTGACTTACGTAATGTATTAGCAGCAAACCAAGATGAATTAAACAATTTAAACGCACAAGAACGTTCGATTAAAGAACAACAAGCAGCGGAAAAAGCTGCAGCAGAAAAAGCAATAGCAAACAACACATCGAGTAACGTATCAGCTGCATCAAGCAACGCATCATCGAACGAAACAGCAACAGCTTCAAGTAATAATGAGACAAAAGCAGTAACAACAAGCAGTAGCTCAACAGGAGACTGGAAAACAGTTCAAGCTACAGGTTACTCAACACAACAAAAAGGATTAAGTACACATACTGCAATGGGCATTGACTTACGAGTTAACCCAAGAGTTATCGCAGTAGACCCACGAGTGATTCCATTAGGTAGTTTAGTGGAAGTTCAAGGTTTAGGTGTATATGTCGCTGGAGATACAGGTGGAGCAATCAAAGGGAACATCATTGATATCCATTACTCAACAGTTCGTGAAGCACTAAACTGGGGACGTCGTAGCGTTAAGATCCGCGTAATTAACTAAACCAATACAATATTAAAAGAATAAGAAGAAACGTCGATTACGAAATGTAGTCGGCGTTTTTGTATGGCGTGAATCTCTGATAGAATATAGAAGACATCATTACGGAAAGAAGAGGGACAGCGGATGAAGAATAAAGAGATTGATTATTTAATGTTTACGGTGAAACAGGAGAAGAATATCATAGCGGATGTGATTGTGGATTTATTTGTACGGGAATATTCGATAATTTACACAGATTTATACGGACAAACAGTTGAACCTGAAAAAGGTGGCAAACTCCGTCGTAAATCAATCGCAGCTTTCGCAGAAAAATTGGATGAAATAGATCTTGTATCCATGCCGGTAAATGAACCCAATACTTTGCCCATCAATATGGATAGCGCGATGGTGACGTATTTTATCAAGGATGTTGGTTATAATACAGAAGGTCATGCATCAGAAAACCTGTCAAAATTGCATAAAGAGATTGAAGGATTAATTGGGATGACTTTTGGTAGTTATGAATTTTACAAATAAATAAAAGCTTATCTATTAAGCAGAAATATCGAAAAGATGTTCGGTTTTTGGTATAATGATAGATGCGAAAAAGAAAGGAGGTCCAAAATGGCAAAAGAATTAGTCGAAAATAAATTGACTTTACTACCTACTTTACCCGGGTGTTACATTATGAAAAATGCGAAGGGTAAAATCATTTATATTGGTAAAGCGAAAAACTTACGGAACCGTGTCCGCTCTTATTTCAGAGGAACGAAAGAAGGGAAGACGGCTCTATTAGTTCAAGAAATTACCGACTTTGAATATGTGGTGACCGCTTCAGATAAAGAAGCTTTGTTGTTAGAGGTTACGCTGATCCAAAAGCACAAGCCACGTTATAATATTTTACTGAAATTCGGGACGAGCTATCCATACTTAAAGATTACGAATGAACGCCATCCGCAATTGGTGATTACATCGGAAGTGCATAAAGATGGGGCAGAATATTTTGGACCTTATCCAAACGTTGGAGCGGCTCAGCAGACGCAACAATTGATTCATAAAATTTACCCATTAAGAAAGTGCAATGGGCATCAAAAAAGAGCTTGTCTCTACTACCATATCGGCCAGTGTATTGGGCCGTGTGACCATGAAGTGCCGGTAGAAGAATATCAAGAACAAATCAAACGAATCCGTTCATTTTTAAACGGAAATGTCACGACGATTAAACGTGATTTAAAACAAAAAATGATGCAAGCTTCTGAAGACTTAAATTTTGAAGCAGCTGCAGAATTCCGTAATCAAATTAGCTATATTGAACAGACCGTTGAGAAACAAGCGATTATTTTTAAAGACTTCAAATCACGTGACTTCTTCAATTACTATATCGATCACGGTTGGATCTCAATCCAGGTGTTTTTTGTGCGTCAAGCAGCTCTTACAAAACGAGAAGTTGCGATGTATCCTATCACGGATGACGCGAATGAAGAAGTGCTGAAATATATTTTACAATATTACCAACATTCGAATAACACGGTGCCGCAAGAAATCTATGTTCCGGCCGGTATTGATCATAAATTCTTAAGCGAGGAGTTAGGGACGAAAGTACATATCCCACAACGAGGCGAGAAAAAGAATCTATTGGATACAGCTGGTAAGAATAGTCGATTAGCCTTGAAGCAAAAGTTCCACCTTATTACGATGGAGCAATTGAAAACAACAGGCGCATTGGAAGAGTTATCTGAAGCATTGGGCTTACCGTATATTGAGCGAATTGAAGCATTTGACCACTCGAATATTCAAGGGACAAGTCCTGTTTCTGCAATGGTTTCATTCTATGAAGGGAAGCCGGATAAGAATAATTACCGTAAATTCCATGTAAAAACAGTGGAAGGTAGTAACGAGGCAGCGACAACACGTGAAGTGGTTCGTCGCCGTTATGCACGTCTATTAAAAGAACAAGGTGAATTGCCTGATCTAATTTTAATGGATGGGGGTAAAATTCAAGTGAATGCCGCCAAAGATATATTGGAAAATGAATTAGGTTTAGATATTCCAGTTGCCGGGATGGTGAAGGATGATCGCCACCAAACAGCCCAGCTGATTTTTGGAGAAGACTTACAGATTGTGAATCTGCATCCGCGAAGCCAGGCTTTCTATCTCGTACAAAGAGTACAAGATGAAGTTCACCGTTTTGCGATTCAATTTCACCGAAATGTTCGTAGTAAAAATAGTTTTTCGTCAATATTGGATGACATCAAAGGTGTCGGACCAAAAACGCGTACGAAACTGTTACGACATTTCAAATCTTTACGCTTGTTGAAAGAAGCCGATATTCAAGAAGTGATTGACTTGGGGATTAACCGAAAGACAGCCGAGCGCATTCAAGAAGCGATGGCTGAGTATCAGATTGCATCGAAGAAAAAGTAGACATAAAAATAACCAGATAATATGCAGACGAACTCGACTACATATTATCTGGTTATTATTTTAAACATTTGGTTTGCATCTTTGGTTTGGATTTTTGGAGTGTAAAGGCATTGAAGCCAAAATCATAGTCTGATTCGATAAACTCACTACGTTGCTCGTCTTCACTTTTATTTCGTGAATGCGGATCAAAGAGTGTCGCAAGGAGCGCACAAGCTGCTGGATTAACCCCTTCATCAATTAATAGCTCATAAACAGTATACGTATTATAAATATCCTTTTCACATTCCATGATTAGTTCCTGATTATTGTCTTGTATGGTAAAATATAAATCTTCAAAATCGCCAGTGACGGTCCAATTTAAAGGATGGATGGTGAAATAAGAATCGCGGATGCCAAACAAACCGGGATGCTTACGCATGCTGGCAATATCCTTATCCTTTACACTTATAGACATCTGACGCTGCCGACGACA
>CAMYQS010000041.1 GCA_947296835.1 uncultured Atopostipes sp. | reverse complement strand
ATTTTGGGGTTTGTGGCACAAACCCGTTGCTTGCCTTCCAAAACTTTGAACTATGTTTTAAGTAGAGTATTCAATATTTGAACATTCTTTATGTCTTTTGTATCTGCATAAACTAACTGATTAATATATTCTCCATAAGATACATCGCTTAGAAATGATTTCAGTTTGATGCGATCAAAAGTAGTTTTATAAATTTCTATTGAAACTAAGCTTTCTGTGAAATGTACTTTCTGGTTATTCGAGAGATTATTTAACACCTCATTTATTACCTCTTTAATATCTTCTTTATCATTCATTTTATTTATCCTTTCTGCTTTGGTCTTTGATATTAAGAATTTCATTTAGTTCTTTAGAATTTTTTATTTCCTCTGTGTCTTTATAAACTAATCGTCCAATATAATCATCAATAGTCTCTACCTCTAAAAATGCTTTGAACTTCATTCTCTCAAATATTTTTTCGTCTATTTCTATTGTTGTTGTAATTTTTTTAGGTTTATCTTTATAACTATTAGGAATTTTTCTTTTAGAATCTTTTCCAAAATTTATCTTTCTCATTTGTCATTCTTCCTTGTTTAAAATTCATTTTTAAATTTTAACTTTACTTTTAAAAACAGAGCATGTTCTCATCTGGATATATAATTTCAGAAGAACATGCTCTTTATAGAGTGATCGAAATGTGGTATTATATTATCGTTAGAGTTTCATTTTGGTCCTTGCAAATTGCCGTTTGTAAGGACTTTTTTGTTAGTTTACTAATCATATATTTAAAAAACATTCTGACCGGCTCCATTTTTTAGCTCTCTTTCTTCTTTTAATTTCTGCAATCTAGCTGCTATTGCCTCTTGTTTTTCTGGTTCAACTTGTTCATCTTCATCAGACATATTAGAATCGTCATTCGCCCACTCAGGTAATTTTTCATTTCTTGAATTATTGTTATTGTATTTTCTTTTTCCAAAATGACTGTCCTGATTTTCAACATCTTTTAGTGTTTTAATATTATTTTTTTTCCAATTCTTCATAATCCCCGTAGCATAGTTATAATTCTTTTGTCCTTTTACTGCTCGTTTCATTGCTTCTAAAACTAAATCAATACCAATATCGCTAACCCACTCATTTAAATCCGTTTTAATGTAATCACCAAGCTTACCAAAATTACTTTTATAAAATTCCACTGCTTTATTAATATCATCTTCTATTACCACAGATTGATATTGTTCTTTATCTACTCCCTTATCTTCTTCTGTATCTACTCTTTTATCTTCCTCTATATCTACTCTTTTATCTTCCTCTTCCTCTGGTGCGTTACTGTCACGTGATGTAACGTTACTATTATCTAACCTTTTCTGACGTTTACGTTCTCTATACTTTTGTTGGCGTATCCTATTCTGTTCACGAATTTTCTCTAGACCCTCAAAGTTTTGGTGTTTCTCCCAATTAATAACATCAATCGTTTTGTCTGAATTTATCTCAATCAACCCAAATTTTTCTAAAGTACTAAGTGCCATCCTTATTGTATTCAAAGGATGGTCAAATAGTGATGCTAACATCTCTTCGGAATATGCTACATTTTGATCCATATAAACATACCCACCATGATTATTCTTCCCAGCTAAACATAACAATTGGACCCATATAACTACTATCGCATTTGCTTCTGGCATTGTACGAATAAGTTTAATTTTTTCATCATCGAACATGTTTACTGCTAGTTTGATCCATTTAATTTCAATCATTTAAATCACTTTCCTATAGCTATATTTTTTTACAATCGCGACCGTGCGACTATTTTATTTTTTTAAATTTTCTAACATTGAATAAACATCTTCCAAATCGAAATATATAACTCTGCCTTGTTTAAAATATTTTAATTCATGTTTAGTAATATAATCAGTGATTTGTTTTTCCCCGCACCGGAGGATTCCCTTCAATTCTTCTTTGTTTACTATTCTTTTTTGGTGCTGTGTCGCTTGAATAAACGCTTCGTTTGCAATTACTAGCATGTCTTCATAGAGTTCTCGTTTTGTTTGATCATCTAAAACGATTTTCAATTCTGTTTTCATTCTTGCACCTCCTTAATTCTACTTATCAATCCATCCATCTTTAAAGGTTGGAAAAAAATATCATCAATTTTTATTTCAGGAAAATGGGGAATCAATAATTTTTTAAATATTATTTTTTCCTTATCAGTAAAGGAATTTAATCCATTCTCTTTATTCCAATAGGCTTGCTTAGATATACCTAGTTTCTCTCCCATTTCTTTTTGTGTTAGAGAAAGCATAGTTCTGTATCCTTTAATTTTATTCAATTGAATACCTCCCTCCACGTTTACACAATGATATCATGTACTTATATTGTTTTTAACTGTACTCACTGTACAAAATAAGTATATACTGTACAAAACAAATGTCAAGTGTAAATATTTAACATTTAAGTTATTTTTGAGTACAAACTGTACTTTATTGATGCTATAATAGATTTAACCTTATTTAAAGGAGGTCAAAGATGTCTGAAGATTATGCTATACGTATTAGAAGAATACGAGAAAGTAAAAATGAAACAATGGAAGAATTCGGGAAGAGATTCGATCCAATAGTTAGTAAAAGTGTTATCAGCAATTGGGAAAACAGCAGAAACAAACCAAGTAAAAAGAATCTAGAAAAAATTGCTGAGATAGGAAATACTTCTGTTGATTATATTTTATATGGTGATAAAGATGACGATCTAGGGATGGATACAGATAGATATCTTTATAGGGAATTAGACAAATTCATAAAGTCTAGAGAGCAAATCATTGCTTCAGAATTAAAATTACTTACTGAAAGTGTCTATGAAGGTTTCTTACAGTTGTTGGGTAAACGAGAAGGAAATGAAGCTGTAACAAAGTATATGAATCATAGAGAAACAATCAGCAACGTTGATAACTTCGGGAAAAGATATATTGAAGATCATTATGAAAATTATACTTTTGAAACCTTTCTCTCTTCTTATCCTGATTCTAGCCTTGTTGAGTACCAGTTATATAAAGAAGAAGAGTGGAATAAAATGTACCATCTGCTTATTAACTTACTAGACACCTATGATATTGCGTTTAATGATAATATAGACGACTGGATTAATAACCGATTTACAAGTCGAATTAGACGTGATTTAGAAGAAATTAGAGAGTTTGCTGTTCAAGAAGAAAAAGAAGATATTTATATTAACGAATTAGTACAGCCTATTCTTGATGAAGCTGCTAAAAAAATTAAAGAAATTAATAGCAAAAAGAAATAAAATTTATATACCCTTTTACAAAGCTGACCGTGCGACTGAAAAAGGGATGAAATGAATGATTAAAGAATATAAATTGAAGAATGGCGAAGTCCGGTACTTATATAATGCTTATATAGGCATTAGTGATACAGGAGAACGTCAAAAATTGCGCAAACGAGGTTTTAAATCAAAAAGAGAAGCTCAGATTGCAGAAGCTCGAGCAATCGCTCGGGTGGATAAATACGGCTTTCATAATGAAAAGAAAGATTTTTCTTTCTATGAAATGTACGAACAATGGTTAGAGAATGTATACACAAACACTGTTAAAGAAAGTACATTAGCGAATACAATAGGGATATTTGAAAATCATATATTACCTTCTTTTGGTAAGCGTTCAATTAAAACTATTACAGTAAATCAATGCCAATTAGAAGTTAATAAATGGTCTGAAAATTTTAAAGAATTTAAACGCTTTAAAAATTATGCATCAAATATCTTTGATTATGCTGAAACCCAGGAAGTTATTAAAAGTAATCCAATGAAAAAGATTATTTTACCTGTAATACATGACGAAGCTGGCGAAGATGATGATACTGAAAACTTCTACTCTAAGAGGGAATTAAATCAGTTCCTAGAGCTTATGAAACAAGACCACAGCTTAAAATGGTATGCGTTTTTTAGAATGGTAGCTTATACAGGTATGCGTAAAGGAGAGGCTTTAGCATTAACTTGGAAAGATATTGATTTCGATAATCACGTGATTACAATTAATAAAACACTCACTAGAGGTTTGAAAAATCGATTAATCATTCAAAGTACAAAGACTAAAGATGGTAGACGTAAAATTAGTATAGATTCTTTTACGATAAACATTTTAAAAAAATGGAAAATAAAACAAGCTGAGTTAATGCTTACTAGAGGGATCAACTCTAATAAACCTACTCAACTTGTGTTTTCTAAGATTAATGGAGACTATACAAATCCTCAAAGACCTTATCAAAAACTGCAATCTGTGATTAAAAACCATAATTTAAGTCCAATTAATGTACATGGATTTCGTCACACACATTGTAGCATTCTCTTTGAAGCAGGAGCAACCCTTAAAGAAGTTCAAGAACGATTAGGTCATAGGGATATCCATACTACTATGAATATCTATGCGCATGTGACTAAAGAACGAAAAAAGGAAACAGCTGATTTATTCGCAAAATACATGGAAAATGAATGATTTGGGACAACATATGGGACAACTTTAAAAAGACAAGCCTTGTATAGTTTGATACAACAGTGTTTTAGTCATGTCTGTTCACCCCCTGCAAGGTCCATACTAAATAAAAAGTCACAAGTAGCTTTCCGCTGCTTGTGACTTTTTTATTGCTTTTAGTATTTTAGTTTCCATTCCATTGACTAAATAAATAAGTGCTATCATTGATTTGAAGGGACTGACGTAAAACCCTCTGAATCAACATTTAAATCCAAATAGTAATGGTTATCTCTATGACATATACGACCTAATTGATTATCTTTATATTTTTATAAGTCTAGTGATTCTATTTTACTCAGATCTGAATCCATAAGTATTCCCTACCGGTACAGTGAACATTATCCCTACTCCAGGTTCATGAATATCTCCGACAATATCTTTCACTTTATTTACTGCTTTGTCTAACAGTTTGTCATCGTTGATTACTGTAAAAATAGTTTTATTATAAGGTCTTGAGCCTTCAAGCATGTTTTTTAATACTCCATAAAATGGTTCTTCAGTAGAGTTTACATCTGTCATGGCGCTACCCATTCCTTGGCTATCCATGATTGTTGCTCCTGTGATGCCAATATCAACAAAGGCATCCAATACATCCTCTAAATATTCAGTCTTATTGAGAACTACAAATAAAACATTCATCTTTTATCCATCCTTTCAAAAACCCAACTATTCTTTTACTTGTTTATTCTTTAATACACCATCTACTTCGCCTGCTTTTGTAATGGCAACTTTAGCGAGGATAGGCCCCATAATCTCGAATACTAGCACGCTGAATAGTATCACCGTAATAATTGATTCACTAAATTGAGGCAATTCACTTGCGACAATGGATGATAATCCTATTGAAATTCCACCTTGTGTTAATAAACTTAGTCCTAAATATTTTTGCATCGTTACGCTTTCTCCAAGTGCTCTTGCACCTACTCCAGCACCAACAATTTTACCAATTGCTCGTGCTAAAATATAACCAATTCCAAGAAAACTAACAGAAGCTAAAACTCTTAAATCTAAGCTCATACCAGCTAAAGTAAAAAACAAAAGATTAATTGGAGGAGTAAATTCATTTATCGTGCCAAATACTCTTTTAGAATTCTGTTTCAAGTTGACTAAAGTTCCTCCCATCATCATTGAAGTTAACAATGGTGATAGATTAAAGAAGTTTGAAACACCCACTCCCGCTAAAATAAAGGCTAGAGAAATTTTCAATAACTCATCTCTACCTTTTGCTTTTTTCGCTAAATAAGTCAATACAATTCCTAATAGGAAACCAAGCAATAGTGAACCAAATATTTCAATTAATGGAGCACTTACTATTTTAAATACCGTAAATTCTTCTAATCCTGAAGTCATCTTAGCCAAGGATAAAGCTACTCCAAACGCCATTATTCCTAAAGCATCATCTAAAGCAACTACCGGTAAAATGGTTTTTACAAGCGGTCCATCCGCTCTCAATTCACGGATTACCATCACTATACCTGCCGGCGCTGTCGCTGCTGACATACTTGCAATAACTAGACTAAACTCGAAAGGCTGTCTAAAAATTAAAAACATAACTATAAATACGACTAAAAATGCACCAATTACTTCGGTTATAGTAAGTATTAGGGTTCTTTTTCCTACCTTCTTCATATCCGATATTAGAAATTCACTTCCAATAGAAAAAGCGATGGCCGCCAAAGCGATATCGGTAATAAAACCAAGAGATCCTAAATCTTGCTTACTTACTAAATCAATAAAGGATGGACCTAAAATCAAACCTGCAACGATATAACCAGAAACACTTGGTAATGCAAGTTTTTTTGCTACCCGCCCTCCTAAAAGACCTATCAAGATAATAATACTTAATTTAAAAAATAAATCCAATTTGTGTCTTCCCTTCCATTAATTTTGTTACGCTTTTCTCTGAGTCATGAAATTATAAAAACTATTACTGATCACTCTCCTCATTTTAAAACGGACTCCCCTTAAGCTTACCACAACTGGATTTATAGTTCTCATCCTTCCTGATTAATAGAAACATTTGATTGCAAACTAAAGTGACGCTAGTAATTTTACTAAAAAAGTCAGATGCAACCTGTAAAATTACAGTTGTATCTGACTTTTTAGTATCTATTCTTCATTTCATTTTCATCAATTCAATTAGTTATCCTTAACCAGTAAACTTTCTTTTAGATGCACCATTTTTGTTATGTATTCACAATATGGTGTTTCAACTTCATATTCTTGTGCTTTACGTGCTACATAGCCATTTAAATAGTCTATTTCTGTTAGACGGTTATTTTGAATTAAATCTTGGTGCATAGATGGATAGTGATCTGCTGCCTTAACAGCTGTTTGATACACATAATCTTTCATCTCTTGGTCATCTAAACTTATTCCTTCTAACTCTGCGATTTCAACAAATTCATCAATGATTGAGTCAATAATCTCTTTCCCATTTGAACTTGCAAATAACTCACCTACTGTACAATCTAATACCGCACAATTTGAGTTCATAGTACCATTTACACACGCTTTTCGCCAGATAGCTGATAAAACATCTGATTCATAAGTAGCATTCAGACCTGCTTTATTTAGCATCTCTGTAATCACTCGTCCTGCTTCTTCTCCGGAAGGTAATAAGCTTTGAAGGTTTATTTCACCCGTTCCCGCTAGATGTACATGCCCTGGCCCAGGTAGAGACGCAGTCCATACCGTGACACCCATAATTATAGAATGTTCTGGAACGTATTGTCTAATTACTTCTTCATGACCTAGACCGTTTAGAAGACAGACTACTTTTGTATCTTCATTAATTATTTGTTGAATATCTTCTAGCATTTTTGGTAATTGCATAGCTTTAGTGAATAATATAATGTAATCAGCCGGGTCCGTTGCTTCTGACGGACGCATGATTGAAAGATTCATTTCTTTTTCAATCGTTCCTGTTACTTTTAAACCATCTTTTTGAATCTTTTGGATATGTTCATCCCAATTATCTAAAAGGACTACTTTTTGATTCGATTGAGCCAATTGTGCCCCAAAACGACAACCCATGGCACCTGAACCTGCAATATACGTTAACATATTATTCCTTCTTTCATTTCGTTATAGTAGATTAGTAATTTATTCAATCTTTTCCTCTAATAACTACTATCATACAGAAAGCTCATATACATAAGTCAAATTTCAATTACTTTTGACTCAAGTTTTTTAACTGAAATCTCGTAAAATCTAAAATGTTGTGTAGTTGTTCATACTGTTTGGTGCTCAATTCTTCCATATTGTATTTATAACCATCAGGAGTAAAATAATACAAAAACAACTTCGCTTCTAAAGATTCAATTTCCGTTATAAGTCGATTAACTATCTGATCATCGCTACTTGGATAAGCTTCTACCTGTCCATTTATTCTTAATTTGAGATAGTTATAAACAATCGATTTATAATCATCTGGATTTACTTCCTGCTCAGAGTACGTAGGGTATGCTGATTGAATCGCATCTTCTCTTAACTGTTCAGGATTTAAAGCAAGAACGGCACGTTGAAATTGTTCATTCGGTTCTTCTAATTGTTTACTGACGAACTCACCGTATATACGATAAAATTCTCGTTCTATATAGTTTCTTAAGCCTTCTACCTCATCGTTTGGATACAGATTAATTCCCACTTTTTCAGCTAAATGAATTAAGATCGCTTTTCTATGTGAGTTTGGTGACGTTTCGCCTCGTTCCCATTTTGACACCATTGATTTGGTTGAATCATCAACCAAAGCTCCAAACTCAGTTTGAGTCATCCCATTTCGAATTCGTATTCTTTTGATGAGCTCTCCTAATTGCTTTTTGTCATCCACACCAGTCCACTCCTTTATGCCTTTGATTAGGTTTATTATATCAAAAGTATCAATTGGTATCAAAATAAATCACCTTTTAATTCCAAATGTGCTTTTATTATAGATAAGTTTCACTAAGTGTCTTTTTGTGTGTTTTAAAACTCCTACCGTTTGAAATTATCATAAATCATTTCTTGTACTTTCTTTTAAGATCCTCTATTTATCAGGGTTATCGCTGGATTCCAAAGATTCGACTTTGGTATAGTTTGTTTATAAGAGGTGCTTCAACACCTCTCCATGCAGAGCCGTTTAAGACGGTAGCATTAATAGATAATAATAACCATCTACTAACCGCTAAAGTTAATGGGTAGATGGTTATTTTTGTTATCTAGACGATTGATTTACTTGGCTTTACAACCAAACATGGTATAATAATAGTGAAAAGAGAGGTGCTACAACACCTCTCCATGCAGAGCCGTTTAAGACGGTAGCATTAATAGATATTATAAC
>CAMYQS010000040.1 GCA_947296835.1 uncultured Atopostipes sp. | reverse complement strand
GTCGGTGCTGGTGGTTTAGCGTATTCGCAATATTTAGACACAGTCACGCAAGGCATGATTCAGCCACGTTTACTTGTCGGACTGCTGTTTTTCATTTTAGCATCGACCGGCAGCACGACTTTATTACTCGAACCCGCTGACCAGATTTTTCTACTACCAATAGAAGAAGACTTTAAAAAAGTATTCAAAGGGATCGTTACACGCAGTTACCTGGAAACACTATTACCCGTTGGCTTAATCACATTCGTCACATTTCCAATATTTGTGTCGACCACCGACGCGGAACCAATCGATATGGCTTTTGTCTTTCTGGCACTCGCGAGTTTAAAAGCCTTGAATGCCTTATACCAACTCATACCATTTTTTGAAATCGAAGAAGAAACCCAAAAGAAAAGTCAGGTCATTTGGGCTTTGGTGAAATTAGTAACCATAGCGGGACTGCTTTTTATTAATATTAGACTAACAGCAATCATTTTTTTAATGGTCGCAGGACTCGTTTGGTTTCAATTTTACAATGAGAAGTTATACTTGAATAAATTATTTAACTGGGAACGCATGATTACCGCTGAAGACCAGCGAATGCAGAAATTGTACCGTTTTATTGGAATGTTTGCGAATGTACCAAATATTCAAACGCCGATTAAACGATTAGCTTGGTTAGATACGACACTTGACCGCTTGACGAAACGACATCCGACCGCATCGTATTATTATATTTTACGTTTAGCGATTCGAAATACGGAGTACAGTTTATTAATTTTACGCGCAATAATTGTTGGAGCGATTATTTTAGCTTTTACGAATACGATAATTTTATCTGCCGTGCTTGTGGTCTTGTTTTTATACATCATTGGCTTCCAATTATTAACACTCGTCAATGAGCTGAAACGTGTCCCGTTATTTCAAATTTATCCTATTTCAGACGAAGAAAAGACAAAAGCAGTTCAACAATTAATATTTCAGCTTTTATTTATCGTAAGTTTTTTACTCGCAATCGCCTCCTTAAATGGAGTGGGGATAATAGGTGTAAGCCTTGTTATATTAGGCATTCTATTCGCGTATTTGTTCAGTTTTATCTATGCGCCGAGAAGAATGAAGTCTTCTAAATAAACAAAAAGAACATACTGTCGCTTGACGAGTTCGCTTTTCAAATTTAAAATAAAGAGTACAGATAGAAAAGTCGGATAAAATAAGCCAGACAAATAATTTATAAAGGAACGAAACATCATGGAAATTGAACGAGAATCGGGGTGGAATTTGCATCCTATCGGTGGAGAAACCGGAAAAGCGTATATGGGCATTCGGAACGAAGAGAAGGTCTTTTTAAAGAAAAATTCGTCGCCATTTATCGCAGCCTTATCGCTTAAAGGAATCACACCAAGGTTGATTTGGACGAAACGGACGGGGAATGGAGATGTCTTGACTGCACAAGAATGGTGCAATGGTCGAACGTTGGCCTCTCATGAAATGACATCAAGCAACATTGCGAATATTTTGAAAAAGTTACATCGGTCCGATCGCCTAAAACGATTACTCGCGAAGGTAGGCGGCGACACGATTAGCGCGGTTGATCTAATCGCAGAGTATGAAATCAATTTAGATGCTGATTTAGAAAATCATCCAGTACTCGAAAGCACGTATCATTATTTACTACGCGAATTACCACTCGGTTACACGCAAGATGATATTCGTGTTTGCCACGGAGACATTTCAAGTGAAAACATGTTGCTGTCGGACGACGGCGAGCTGTTCATCGTTGATTGGGACACCGCAGTTTTGACGGATTACCTCTATGACATTGGCCAATTATTTGCACGTTACATTAAAAAAGAAGACTGGGCAAAATGGGCGAACAAGAATGAAATGAATTTCACCGAGAATGAAATCAAACGCGTGAAATGGTATGCCTTTATAAATATGTTACTCGATATCAAGTATGCACACTACAAAACTCGCTATAATAAAATGAATGAATTAATTTTAACGCTGAATCAATGGTTGGAAGACGAAGGTATTATTAGCTAATTCAAACAGAAAGTACCAGCTCACACTGGTACTTTTTTCATGTAAAAGATTAAATTTAGAAGGTGATCACATGCGTTTAAGAAATATTCCAGAAGCAGAAGACATAATCGAGACACACCCAACATATATAACGACTAACGGGGAAGAATGGCAGGGGAAATGGCAAAGTCGTTTTCCAAAAGAACAGCCGCTCCATTTAGAAGTCGGTTCCGGAAAAGGACGCTTTATTATTGAAATGGCTAAGCGCTATCCTGAAATAAACTTCATCGGAATGGAACTCCAAACAAGTGCTATCTTTAAATTACTCGAAAAACAATTAGAAGAAGAGTTACCAAATTTACAGCTATTAAACGGTAATGCGAAAGAAATAACAGATTACTTTGCACCAGGTGAAATCGATAAACTGATGTTGACTTTCTCTGATCCGTGGCCGAAGACGAAACATGCTAAGCGCCGTTTTACACACGAACGCTTCTTGACGCGGTTTGAAAGGATCCTAAAAGAAGATGGCGAATTCTACTTCAAAACAGATAACCGTAATTTATTTGAATTCTCGTTAGTGAGTTTAAATCAGTACGGTATGCAGTTTGATGAAATTGTTTTAGACTTGCATAACAGTGAACAGGCTGATGAAAACATCATGACGGAGTTTGAAGAGAAGTTCTCAAATAAAGGAGAACGCATCCACCAGTTACGCGCACGATTTAAATAAGCACACATAAAAAAGCATGGCCCATAAATCCAAGGGTCATGCTTTTCAAATCCAAATATTAAACTTTATAGACATCCATTAACGTACCGGAGTATGCATCGGCCACAAATTCATATTGCGCCACCTGTCCATCTTCCAGACGCGAAATCCCACCGTAGTAGACTTTCGTTTCATACGAATATTTCTTCCAAGGTACTTTCGTCATTTCAATCCAAGAACCCTCGATTGGTCCTTCCTCTTTAAACTGATCTTTCACGCGGTTTAGAATCTTATCTGCATTAACCGGCGCCTTTTGATCCACGAGGTAATAAGCGTAAAATCCAATTAAAAAGGATAAAACCGCACCAATTATCGCAACGGGAAGCAATTTTTGATTATCATGTCTATTATTCATCTGTATCCTCCTCGAAACATATTTTCTGCCTTCTTATTCTATTCTCATTTTAGCACAATTCTTTCCAAGTTGTCATTTTTTTCAATTGGTTGAATGGTGAAATGAGAGCAGAACGTAATACCAAGACTCTCTACCGCGAAAACAAATTATGCAAAAGCTAATCCTATTTCTGCCACAAACCAAGACCTTTTCAGTGCACTTCGGTCATTTCGCACGGCGAAATGTTCATTCGAAGCTTAAGGGACGAAATTTTCCTGAAGAAAATTTCTACATCTTCCAATCCAGCAGAATATGTAAACCCACCGTAGTCAAGATTCAATGATGACTACGGTGGAACGCGTTTACTTGTTTATAAATCAATCTTGACTACGGTGGAACCCGTTTTCTTGTTTATAAATCAATCTTGACTACGGTGGAACCCGTTTACTTGTTTATAAACCAATCTTGACTACGGTGGCGCCCATTTCCAATTAATTTCACAAAAAGTAGTGTGCATCAGAATTTCTCAGCCACCATGCATTCAACCTTGGTCGCTTTTTGTGTATAATAGAAGAATGAAAGAAATTAATAGGAGGCAATAAAGTATATATTATGAATGATAAACGATTTGAACTTATAAAAAAACTGACAGAAACGCAGAGTGTAAGTGGATTCGAACATAACATTCGTGAAGTGATTCGCGATGAAATGACCCCTTACGTAGACGAAATTCAACAAGATGGATTAGGCGGAATCTTCGGAATCCGTGATAAAAAGGACGCGCCAACAATTATGGTTGCGGCACACATGGATGAAGTTGGATTCATGGTATCGAACATCACAGACAATGGATTCTTCAAAGTCGTGCCATTAGGTGGCTGGAACCCGCAAGTGGTTTCTGCACAACGATTCACACTACAAACGCGCAAAGGTGACTACCCAGTCGTTTCATCTTCTGTACCGCCACACTTATTACGCGGAACAGCAGCGAAGTCACAAGAAATTAAAGATATTTTCTTTGACGCTGGATTCGAATCAAAAGAAGAAGCGGAAGAGTATGGCGTGCGCCCAGGTGACACGATCGTACCAGATGTTGAAACGATTCGTATGGCAAATGGTAAAATGGTTTTAGGAAAAGCTTGGGACAACCGATACGGTGTAACAGCTGTATTAGAAGCACTCCGTGACCTAAAAGATACAGACTTACCAAACCGATTAGTTGCCGGAGCAAACGTACAAGAAGAAGTGGGCTTACGTGGAACAAAAGGTGCCGTACGTAAATTTGACCCAGACGTATTCTTCGCAGTCGACTGTTCACCAGCGGATGACGTATATGGAAACAAAGATTCATTTGGTCAATTAGGAAAAGGTACATTAATCCGAATCCAAGACCCAGGTTTCATCATGTCGAAAGAAATGCGTGAATTCTTATTAGATACAGCAGAAACGCACGACATTCCTTACCAGTACTTCGTTTCAAAAGGTGGAACAGACGCCGGTGCAGCTCACCAGTTAAACCAAGGTATCCCAAGTAGCGTTATCGGTATGTGTGCACGTTACATCCATACGCACCAGACAATATTCCATATTGATGACTACGAAGCAGCGCTAGAAATGTTGAAACAAGTTATTTTAGGATTAGATCAAAGTACTGTGGACACAATCAGTCCAAAAATTTAATAAAAAAGAGGGAAAAACATGTTAGTAGCAAGTTATAACAATAAAGCATTTGACGACTTACTAGTCGTTCTACTTGAAAATTCAGATTCTGATAATCAAAATTTTGAACGTAAAGGTGACATTACACAATTAACAGACAAAAAATCTGGAAACGTTGTGGGCTATAACTTCTTCAAAGCGACACAATGGTTAGAGCTGGATGTTAGCGGACCAGTGACGCTTTCAGAAGAACAAGTAGCAAAATTAAATGATGCGATTTCAGCAGCAGGTTTCGAAGGAAACTTAGTCGCAGACACATCGCCAAAATTCGTGGTCGGTTACGTAAAAGAATGCGTACCACACGAAGATTCAGATCACTTATCCATCACTCAAACAGAAGTGGATAATGGCGAAGTCCTACAAATCGTTTGTGGTGCAGCAAACATCGCGCAAGGACAAAAAGTGGTCATCGCAAAACCAGGCGCAATTATGCCAGACGGCTTAGTCATTTGGCCAGGCGAGTTACGCGGTGAAACAAGTAACGGTATGGTTACATCAGCACGCGAGCTAGGAATCGAAACAGCAGAACCGCAAAGTGGCATCATGGTCTTAGACGACGACGCAGTAGTTGGTTCAGAGTTTAAATTTTAATTAAAAATTAAATCATAGAAAGGGGGAGTTTTAATGAGTAAATATGATGGACCAAGCTTTTTCCGAAAAGACAATCCAAAAGTGAAGCCGATCCAAAGTGAGAAGCAGCCGGAACAAAAGCAACCCAAATACAAGTTGCCCAAAAATGTCCGTACACACAATGACTTGAAGGACGAAGCGCGTCAACATATGCAAACCAGAAAAACTCCTTCAACTTCCATTCCGCACGACCCGCCGCCAGAGCGCTTCCCGTTCAAAAACAAGCACATCCCAGCCAGCCTACAAAATCGGGCAGGATGGCAACAACAGAACACGAATACCGGGCTTTACGCCGAGATTCAATCGCGCTTGGAAAAAACAGAAACCAGCTACCTACTTTTTGAAGAACACCTTTCTGGTGAAATGAAAACCAAACTAGCTGTAGTGGAAGAAGTGCCTCGTGACACCCATACAGTCGAGAAGAAACGTGTGCAGGAACAGCCTGTCGTACAAGAAAAAGTGGCCGAAATTAAAAAAGAAGTTACGAAGACTGTACTGAAACCAGGTACAGGTTTACACCGATCACTCTCGAATATTATGGCGGAAGAGCAAAAAGGCATTCGAAAAAGTAAGCATAAATTAAATAGCTTATTTACAGAAGAAAAAAATTAAAAAAACGAGGCTTAATCGTAGCGCTTACATTTCGGATGTGATATACTTTAACTGAAATAAGGAGAGAGTATATGTTTCAAG
Organism: uncultured Atopostipes sp.; assembly: GCA_947296835.1. GTDB lineage: Bacteria > Bacillota > Bacilli > Lactobacillales > Carnobacteriaceae_A > Atopostipes. The sequence goes on along the minus strand of CAMYQS010000040.1, from coordinate 2,789 downwards.
GGAAAACCTCTCTGGAATCACGAAATGATGTAGCGAATATGCAGTGTTGGCGTAGGACGACAACCGAGTGAGGTCTATTGGGAAACGGTAGATTTAACGAGACAACCGCATGTAAACAATGGTAACAACGTATTCGAACAAACAGTGATTCAATCAACAAGATTTAAGCAACAAGTCATACCGCAACAAATCAACAAATCAACAAATCAACAAAGCAACAATGTAACGCGTAACAGAGCAACAAAGTTAACAACATTCAAAAGCAACAATGATCAAAAGGCAGCAAGGCAGAAATAGAAAAGTAACAAATTATCTTTACCAGAAACAGTTTTAAGAGCCAATTTGAGAAAAATGTTTAAAAAACAGTTTTAAGTAACACTAAGTAAAAATAAAATGCGAAAACCGAAACAAACCTTGCCTGTCGCAACAAGATTCAAAGATTCACAGAAACAAACTGTTTGTTCGATACGGTAAAAAACACACGGAGACTCAAAAGCAACAGAACACGAGTCTTCGTGTTTTTATGTGCCAAGTAATAATTTTAATCGATTCGTAAACTGAGGGACTAGCATTTCACGTGCATTTCATATAATATAAGATGTCGAAAGCTTACCAGTATTGAAAACAAATTTTGGAGGATCAACATGAAACGTGATACAACTTACCATTTCGTTGGCATAAAAGGATCAGGTATGAGCGCTCTAGCATTAATCTTGCACGAAGAGGGCTATAAGGTACAAGGATCAGACGTCGCTAAATACTTTTTCACTCAACAGGCACTAGATATTAATAACATTCCGATTTTTGAATTTAACGCAGATAACATTACAGAAGGTTTAACCATTATTGCAGGGAACGCATTTCCAGACACACATGAGGAAATCGTTCGCGCAAATGAATTAGGCTTAGAAGTTATTCGTTACCATGATTTTATCGGAAATAAAATTGTGAACCACACCTCAGTTGCGGTAACTGGATCGCACGGTAAAACGACAACAACTGGCTTACTGTCGCACGTTGTCAGCAACATTCAAGATACAAGTTACTTAATTGGAGATGGAACTGGACACGGAGTAGCGGATGCCGATTATTTTGTGTTAGAAGCTTGTGAATACCGTCGCCACTTCTTAGCTTACAAAGCGGATTACGCGATCATCACAAACGTGGACTTTGACCACCCGGATTATTACAAGAGTATAGAAGATGTCGCAGAAGCATTTGATACCTTTGCGCTCCAAACGCGTAAACGTGTTATTGCATGTGGAGACGATGTACTATTACGCGACCTGAAATCAGAAATACCGGTTACGTACTACGGTTTAGAAGACGGTAACGATGTTCAAGCGAGAAATATTAAAAAAAATACAAAAGGTTCATTCTTTGATGCGTATATTCATGACGAATTTTACCATACGTTCTTTATTCCATCATACGGTGACCATAATATCCAAAACGCGCTAAGCGTGATTGCGTTTGGTTACCATGAAGAGTTGGATGCGGAACAAGTGGCTGAAAACCTAGCAAGCTTCAAGGGTGTTAAGCGTCGTTTCTCTGAAAAAGAGATTAGCGGTACAGTTATTATTGATGACTACGCACACCATCCTGCTGAAATTACAGCAACAATTGATGCGGCTCGTCAAAAATATCCAGATCGTGAAGTTGTGGCTGTTTTCCAACCACATACATTCTCACGTACCGTCGCATTACTATCAGAATTCGCAGAAAGTCTAGACTTAGCGGATACCGTATATGTGTGTGAAATCTTTACATCAGCCCGTGAACAAGCAGGCGAAGTAACGATTGAAGACCTACATGCTAAAATTAAAAACGCAGAAGAAATCCTTAATATCGATGACGTGTCTCCATTACTTGCGCACCAAGGTGACGTAGTGGTATTCATGGGAGCCGGCGACATTCAAAAATATGAACAAGCCTTCCAACAGATATTAATGGATCAAGAAAAAACAACTCACTAAGAATAACGTTAAAAAGCTGCTTTCCTTAATATGGAGAGCAGCTTTTTTGGATTATAGAAACAAAAAAATCCAGTTCGCCAATTTTGGGGGAGGCGAACTGGAACACATATTTATTGGGGATAAATATGGTGGGGAAACGGAGATTAAAAATTAGTCGATTGGCATCGTTTCATGATCCGTTTTTCGAACTAAACCAATTTCAGAGTTGCGATATGACTGATGGAATAATAAGAATACAAGAGCAATCGCTAAGTAACCAATTGCAAATTCAGGATTGTGTAAAATACTTAAGCTTGGTGCATGGATTAAACCGATAGCGGATAAAACTGCACCGAACAATGCGATTACACTAGCACGATCAAATTTGTCATCAATGATAAATACGACTATCGCTCCCCAGAGTAGACCAGTAAACATAGCACCTTGTCCTAGTGGAACAACTGCTTCCGATACGGCTTCTAAAGCATCTGGAGCTGCATTAGCAAATTTACTTTGTAAGTAGTTTGCTAGGTAAGGGAACATTGCCACAATAACGGCTGGGAAATGCTTCTTATCAACGGATGAGAATGTTTGAACGATCATCGACATACCAACGAAAACTAAGATTGGCGCAATCACTGATAATGGAATAATTTGAGATAAGACTGCCACTATGCCAAATGTAGATGCAAGTAAGAATACAATTCCATTTAAGACTGAATAACCACGACGAGCGTTTTGGTGTTTTGCACTAACCGATGACATGTAAACAGTCGTAGGAAAAGTTCCACCGAATAACGCACCAACAATTGTACCCATTCCATCAGCTAACTG
>CAMYQS010000039.1 GCA_947296835.1 uncultured Atopostipes sp. | reverse complement strand
AAACATGCCTGTGCTATCCACTGCTTCCGTATCCACTTCGATATTTTTAGATTCTAATGGGTAAATAGCTGTATTACCATATTTAAAGACAGGTCTAACCATTAATTTTTGATGCGAGTAATCAATATAAATTTCAGGTTTCACTGGAATTTGTTTGATTTTTTCTTCAATTTTTTCGTCTACTTTATATTCAAATAGATCTTTTAGAGACGGTAAAATGAGTGAGTAAAACTGGCTTAAATCCGCTTCAGTCAGTTGTAATGGTTGTTTCGACATCTCCTGCATCGTATTCATCAGTGTACTAACTTTGTGGTAATCCGAATGATTTAGTAAGTAAAATACCGATTCGACGCTCACCATTTTAGCATCTGGGTGTAGTCGCACTTGCTTATCTTTGTCTTCTTGACTGATATCAAGCAAGTAGTGGTCCTCAGCCTCTGTAATTTCAAACGTAACTGGAATTTTTTCTTCCCCTTTAATCACTTCAGGACTCTCTAATTGATTAATTGAGCTGAGTAATTTTGGTGGTGGTGCTATCCGCACAAATCCACCGTCAACACTTGATATTCGCTCGAGTATCTCTGGCACGTGCTTTGCTGGAATCGAAATGGCTCCACTCGTATTCGCAGTATATTGGCCATATGCCATATTTAAAGTCTCTTGTTGGATTTTCCCAATTTCATAAATGTAAGCTAGAAGCTTACGGTCTTCTGGTAAAATCGTATGCGTTTCTGGCGAGTATGTCAGAAGTTTTCCAAATGTGTAGTTGTTACCTTCTAGTAAGTTATAGATAACATCTACAATATCTTTTACGACGTATAAATGTTCTTCCCCTACTTTTAAATACAGTTCATACTCAAAGAATGACTGCATTTCATACATATTTAACACAAATTCGAATTGTAAAGCTTCCTTACTAATCGAAGTCGTGTGCAATTGAATATTTCGTTTTGCTTCTTCAAATAAGTTATTTAATGCCTGACGGTTCTTTTGCAATACTTGTAATTTACCGCTTGGTGTATCCGCCCCAACAACTTGGCTGGTGTTCATGACATTAAATGAATCTTGGTTGATGGTATTCAAATACAGCATGCTCGCAATAACATGACGACATGCTCCGGATTGCTTTTGGAAAGCTGCACAATCACATGAATACTTCTGTGCCAACCCATTTTTCATAAAACTAAAGTACGTTTTATATTTCTGATCCTCGTAGATATTAAACTCTACGGATCGGTTGCCTTCGTTCAACTTCAAATCTCTGACTTGATTCGTATTAAAGATTTCTAAACCCTTCTCATAAACTGTTTGGTTTGTTGCTAAGGATTTTATTGTCGACTCTGGAAAAAATTGTTTTTTAAACAAATCATTCAGTCCTTTATCACCTTATAGTTTCTATCGATGTATTATACCAAAAATAGCAATTGAATTCATTAAAAAAGAAAAACCACTCAAGTTTTACCTCAAAGTGATTTCTCTTTTATTGTTTATTGTTTTAAATAACTAGTTGGCTAAAATCAGCAAATTCCTTTGCTAACGATCCAATGTTACCTAATAAGTTTAGACGGTTCTCTTTTACTGCCTCATCGTCAACCATAATCATATTATGGTCAAAGAATTCTGAAATGTAAGGACTAATTTCAACTAATGCTTTGAAGTGGTCCGAAACAGCCATTTCTCCTTCAAAAGCTTTTTGTAAAATGACAACCTGTTCAGCTAACGCCTTTTCAGATTCAGATTCTAATTTAGTCTGGTCAACATCTTCAGAAACGTCATGTTTCTTCGTCATGTTTAATACACGAGTAATCGATTCAACAGTTTCTTTAAAATTGTCTGTTTCTTTTTGTTCTTTTAATTCTAAAGCAACGTTCAGCATCCAATTTAAGTTGTAGTGCGTTGAACCGAGTGCAGCTTTTCTGTGGTCATGCGCAATTTGGTATTCAGATTGCATAATTTGCTCTAAACGGTCACCAATGAATGCAAGTAATGTCGCTTTATTTGTTTCTAGATCTTCTAATCGTTCTTCAGGAAGGTCAACGGCTGCAAATAAGTCGTTGATAAATACATCTAATTCAATACCACTATTATCTAAGTCTAATAGTAAGCGGACTACACCAATGGCTTGTCTTCTAAGCGCATATGGGTCATTTGATCCTGTTGGGATTAAACCAACTGAGAAGAATTGAATTAATGAATCCAATTTATCTGTTAAAGCAATAAACTTTCCAATTTTAGTTGCTGGTAAGTCATCCGTTACAGATAATGGTAAGTATTGCTCACCAATCGCTTGCGCGACAGGTGTATCTTCGTCACGTTCAGAGGCATATAATTGACCAATGTAACCTTGCAATGTAGGTAATTCGTCTACCACTTGTGTTACTAAGTCAAATTTGTAAATTGACGTAACACGTTCTAATTGTTTCACTTCATCCGCTGTTAGATTAAAGTACTTGCTTATTGTCTCAACCATTTTTGAAGCACGTCTTTGTTTGTCGTAAATCGTACCTAACTTATCATGGTAAACAACACGTTTTAACTTTTCGTTAAAATCATCGATGGATGCTTTTTGATCTTCATCGTAGAAGAATTTTGCATCCGCTAAGCGAGCCGATAATACTTTCTCGTTACCTTTTGCAACATTTTCGATGTGCTCAGTATTTCCATTTCTTACTGAAATGAAATATGGTAATAGTTTCGTTTCATCATCCGCTGCACGTACTGGGAAATATCTTTGGTGGTCAATCATTGACGTAACTAAAACAGGTTCAGGTACATTTAAGAATGACTCGTTAAACGAACCGTAAAATGCTGTTGGATATTCCACTAAGTCCGTTACTTCTTCTAGTAAACCTGTGTATTGTGTTGGCACAGCCCATTGGTTCTCTCCACACAACTCTTCTAGTTGCTTGATAATCATCCCTTGACGTTTTGAACGATCAGCCACAACAAATTCAGCTGCTAATTTTTCTTCGTATTCATCTGGGTGGTTAATTGTAACCGGGTTACCTAGGAAGCGATGTCCCTGTGTTTCTTTACCTGTTTCAATTTCAAATACTTCAAATGGAATAACTTGGTCGTCTAACAAAGCAACTAACCAGTGAATTGGACGAACATATTGGTAGTTCGTTACGCCCCATTTCATGTTTTTGGGGAACTCAATGCTTTCCACAACTTTAGATAGACCTTTTAGAATATCTAAAGCTGATTGACCTGCGGTGAACTTATCAATATAAACATATGGTTCACCGTTTTCGTCTTTGATTACAAGGTCTTCAACTGATCCACCTTGTCCTTTAGAGAATCCAATAGCGGCCTTTGTCCAGTTACCTTCCTCATCTTGTGCAATTCGTTGAGCCGGTCCACGAACCGTTAAGTTTTCATCTGGTTGCTTTTCAGCTAAACCATCGATTTTTACTGTAAAACGACGGGGAGTTGAAAAGCCTGTCACGTCACCGAAAGTTAAGTTCGCATCGTTTAATAATGCTTTTGTTTTCTTCACTAATTGGTTTTCAGCATTCACGATAACGTGAGCTGGCATATCTTCTAAACCAACTTCTAATAGCAATGAGTGTGTCATTTATTTCGCCTCCGCTTCTAATTGATACTTCTCTACCCATTTATCTGTTTCTTCTTTTAATAACGGAAAGTCTAATTTCGCACGTTCATTCAAGAATGACTTTGCAATATTGCGAGCCATCGTACGGATTCGACCTAAGTAAGCTGGACGGTCTGTTGCTGAAACAGCGCCACGAGCATCGATTAAGTTGAAAATGTGACTACATTTTAATACATAGTCATACCCTGGGTGAACTAGTCCTTGAGCAATTAATTTCGTTGCTTCTTTTTCATAGGTTTCAAGTAACTCAAACAACATCTCTAAATTACTTTGTTCAAATGTATAAACAGAATGCTCGTATTCAGCTTCCATGAAAATCTCGCCATACTTCACGCCTTCCGTCCATTCGATATCATAAACACTTTCAACATCTTGGATGTATGAAGCTAAACGCTCTAGTCCGTATGTTAACTCAGCTGTTACCGAATCAACTTCTAACCCTCCAACTACTTGGAAATACGTAAATTGCGTAACTTCCATTCCATCAAGCCATACTTCCCAACCTAATCCAGCACAACCTAATGATGGATTTTCCCAGTTATCCTCTACAAAACGGATATCGTGTTTTTTAGGATCAATCCCTAAAGCAATTAAACTACCTAAATATAACTCTTGAATATTTTTAGGTGATGGTTTCATAACAACTTGGAACTGGTGGTGTTGGTACAGACGGTTTGGATTATCGCCATAACGACCGTCTCCTGGTCTTCTTGAAGGTTCTACATAAGCTGCGTTCCACGGCTCAGGTCCTAATGAACGTAAAAACGTGTATGGACTCATTGTTCCAGCACCTTTTTCCGTATCATAGGCTTGCATTAATAAACAGTTTTGATCTGCCCAAAATTCTTGTAACGTTAAGATAATTTCTTGAAAAGTTAAAGTTTTTTTCGACATATTGTTCACTCCTCATTTAGTATAAAAACTTACTGTGTAAATCATTTCAGAAAGACTATGCGTTTAGGGAATAAAATCAAAAAACTCGTCCCTATACCGACAGTGATCCATCAGTATAGGGACGAGTTCTCGCGGTTCCACCCTACTTCTGACGTAAATAAACGTCAGCACTTTTAAATGTTTAATTAATAAATAACACGGTGCCTTTCAATGATTATTTCGGTTCGGCTCTCACTGCCCCAAACTCGCTATACAAAATAAGTTCATCTACTTCTCCATTTAATCCTTACTATCATACACTTTTCCATAAATTTTATCAATTATCTTTTTATAAAAAAAGAAACAATATCCAACTATTGTGGCTACTGTTCCTTCATTAAGATTATTCTTCTGTTTGTTCTACTTCTTCAGCTTCTTGGATCGTTGTGATTTCTTCAATGTTATTCGCTTCGTCCGCTAATCCTTCAAGCTTTGTGCCGACTTCTACAAATGGTAATTCATCATGAAGATGGATATTTGCTTTATATATTTCACCATTCACCATGAAGTAATACACCGTATCACCTGAGACAACCGCTTGTGAAATCTGAGAGACTTGACCAGTGATTGCCACGAGTTCTTCTTCGTCTTCAATTTCTTCAACGATTTCAATATCGGTTTCAATGCCTAAGTCAGTATACATTTGTGCAATTACATTTTCGATACGGTTATCGGTATAAACCGTTTGATAGTTTTGCGCATCAACTAATGCGTATAATCGCACTAAACCTGAATCATCTTTTAGAGAAGACAAGTAATATGGTCTACCTTCTAGATTGATTAAGATCGGGAACGTTGATTGATAACGCATTTGTTGAACAGATCCAACTGCTGAATCCATTGCTGATAATTCATCCGCTGAAACAACCGGGAAATACTCCGCTTCTTTCGTACGTAAGTTTACAAGGTAGAATCCAATGTTCGATGCATCACTGTTTACAGATGTTACTCCTGTATACATGTAAATATCTTCATCGATTGACAGATAGTTGTAACCGTCTGTCGTAGTCGTTACACCTTGTTGACCAATAATCGAGTTCCAGTATCCACTTTGGTATTGTCCGTAGTCATCTAGCTGACTTAAGATTAATTCAGCACTATATACACGGTCTAACCATTGCGGGCTTTCATCTAAGTCATAACGCTGTGTTTCACCTGTAACAGCATCTAATGTAATCACACCTGTTGGTTCTTTATAGTTAAAGAAGAAACGTGTCTTGTATGTTGTAGCAACATAATATGGGTGGCCTTCATCATCGACTTCAAAAGAAGGTGAATCAAAGATGGCTGTCGGATAGCTAAAACGTAAGTGACGCTTCACATTTCGTCCTAATAATTCCGAATCACTATACTTAATTCCGTCTTCAACGTTGATAATTTCTGCATTACCATCCACCATATTCACACGAATGTAGCCTGGCACACCATTTTTACGGTTGTTTACCCATCTAAAGAAACTCGAGTATTGTAGTGGTGTTACACGATAAGGTACATCTTCAATGTTTATTTGGATATAATCTGGTGCTGGTACAAACTGAGAAACTAACTCAGCTACTCCACCAATTTGACGATCCCCTAAACGTGTCGCGGTATCACGGTCCATTAATGGAATACCGGATGTATCATTTTCTACGAAGTCTTCAGCAAAATCTTTTTCTTCTACTGAGATTAATTCCGCATAGTCTTTTGCTCTAAATATCGGAGAGTTCAAGAAACTTCCGCCTATTATAACTATAGATATCAATATTCCTATCCCAAGTGAAATGAATCCAAGTTTTGTTTTGCCTTCCTTAAACCCAATGACTAACTGAATAGCTCCGAACACTAGAAATACAAAGATAATAAGTACCCACATTTCAATACTTCCAATGTTAAAGGCTGGTAAAAAAACATAATAAGAAATGGCCGCTAATAGAATAACCCCAATAGCTAAGAATATTAATGCACGTTTCTTGTTTTTAATCGTAAAATTAAAGTTAACATTTTTATTCAATATGATGTTCCTTTCTTTATTTTAACTTTCCTCAAAAAGAAACAGCAACAGATATGTCGTTGCTGTTAATGTTTCTACCCATATGAAGTCAAAGGATAGTTGTTAATCTTTTTTTAAGGTATCTTCCCATTCATGAAGGTTATTGATGAACTTTTTACTCTTTAATTTCAGCCCAACGGACTGTTCATAAATATGTTCAATTAATCGTTTAATTTCCTGCTGCGTCTCAGGTTTAATCGAAATATCCCCTATCTTATCCAGCTTTAATACGGAATATAGGCGAACTAAGTGCATTGCCTTAGGGTTCATATGCAACCTTCTTAGATCTTCATAAAAATGTTCTGAACAGATGATACCATGGTATTTATCTGAGAAGTCAAAAATGCCTTCTGACTTTCCACAAACACCACATGCTACAAAGTTCGGGGCAACACCAAAGTTGCGTAAAAATTTGATTTCGATAATATTCATAACGACTTCTGGGTCATACTCTTCGTTCAATAGATTCAAGCTATGCTCAACTTGATAGTACATATCAATATGCGTCACTTTATCTTCCAGGGCCGCATCCGCTAACGCGCAAATATACGTTGCGTAAGCATTCTTAAAGATGTCAATCTGTAACTCACGATACGTTTCTAAATCTTTTGAACCACGTAAAAAACTAAGCCCACCTTCTCGAATATCCGCAATAAATGTCGCTCTCGAGAACGGCTGAATCGCTTGCATGAGCTCGTTCTGTTGTTTTTTTGATCCCCGAACAAAAAACATAACTTTGCCAAAGCGCTTTGTAAATATTTTCACCAAAAAATCACGTTCACGGTGTCTTCGGTGATATAGTACAATGCCTTCTACTTCTTCTAATTGTGCCATTCAAACACCCTTATTTTCACAAAACGATTCTGTTGTACAATTAAAAATTATCCGTTTTATAACCAAAGCGGCTCAAGTCTCGAGGCGTGTCTCGCCAGTCATTTTCAACTTTTACAAACAGTTCTAAGAACACACGGCTACCAAGTAATTTTTCGATATCTTTACGTGCTTTTGTTCCAATTTCTTTCAGTAATTTACCGCCCTTACCAATGACGATTCCTTTTTGACTGTTACGTTCAACGTTAATAACGACACGTATGTCAATAATATCATCATCTGCTCTTTCCATACTTTCTGTAATTACGGCTACAGAATGAGGTATTTCTTCACGTGTTAGTTCTAGAATTTTTTCACGGACAAATTCAGAAACAATGAAATACTCTGGGTGATCCGATACTTGATCACTTGGGTAATATTGAGGTCCCGCTTCTAAGTAAGTTGAAATGACTTCAAGAAGACGCTCAACGTTATTCCCACTAATCGCAGATATTGGAATGATCTCTTTAAATGTCATTTCCTTTTGATACGCTTCAATAATTGGTAATAATTCATCTGGGTGAACTTTATCAATTTGGTTTAACACTAAGAAAACAGGCGTTGAAGTATTTTTCAGCTTCTCCATGATGAACTTGTCACCAGGACCCATTTTTTCACTCACGTTAACCATAAACAAAACGATGTCTACTTCGTTTAACGTGCTTAATGCTGTACGTACCATGAATTGGCCTAGCTGATGCTTAGGCTTATGAATTCCTGGTGTGTCAATAAAGACAATTTGTTCTTTATCTGTTGTGTAAATTCCTTGAATTTGGTTACGTGTTGTCTGCGCTTTATCACTTGTAATCGTAATTTTCTCACCAATCACATTGTTTAATAAAGTTGATTTACCTACGTTCGGTCGCCCTACAATTGAGACAAAACCGGAATTAAATTCTTTATTATTCATCATTTAACTACATCCATATCCTTTTCTGTAAAAGCTCCAGGTAACAAGTCGCCAACTGTTGTTTCAACAGTTACGCCTGCTTTATTCGTTAATACGACCGGCATGTCTGAATCACAAAATTCTGCAATTACTTGTCTACATGCGCCGCATGGTGAAACTGGGCCTTCAGTATTTGCTGTAATAACTAGTTTGTTAAACTCTCGATATCCTTCTGAAACCGCCTTAAAGATTGCTGTACGCTCAGCACAGTTTGTTAATGAGTAAGAGGCATTTTCAATGTTACACCCTGAAAATACCTGTCCGTCTTTCGTTAATAATGCTGCACCAACAGGGAATTTAGAATGAGGTACATAAGCAACCTCTAACATGTCATTTGCAATATTTGTCAATGTTTCATCTGATACACTTGGCATCTACTACACTCCTTAAATTTACAATTTATATAATATTTAATAGCTTTAGTATTTTAGGAATCAAAATTAAAGATCCAACGACTACTGAAAATGCTGACGTGAGTAAAACAGCCGCAGCTGCCATATCTTTTACTTTTTTAGCTAGCGGATGATAATGCGGACTAACAAGGTCAACCATATTTTCAATAACTGTGTTCCATATCTCCATCACTAACATTAAAAAACAAACGAGGAGTATCCAAAGCCACTCATATACCACTAGGT
>CAMYQS010000038.1 GCA_947296835.1 uncultured Atopostipes sp. | reverse complement strand
GTACCGGACTAGGCTTAGCAATAGCGAAAGGTATCATTGAGCTACACGATGGTACGATCACGGCTGAGACGAGTGAGAAGTGGACAAAGTTTATTATTGAATTACCAAAAAGTATCGACTGATATAAAGACCTAATTATGGCGGATGCTGTAGTTAGGTCTTTTTTTGCGTAAAAAACCGGTCTTAAGTTGGTTCATTTCCACATAAATATATGGTATTATGATTAAAGTCTAAGTTAGGGGAACAGACTTGTCTAAGAAGCCCCTTAATGACATGCTAACTCGAATCGAAACACAAAATAATTAAACAATGAATGAGGAGAAATAATCCAATGTTTTCAAACACAATCAAAGAAACTATTAAAAAGTCATTACTAATCGGTGGTTCATCCGCTTTACTACTTACAGGCGTATTACCTGGGGCTTTCATTTCAGCCGAAGCGGCAGCGCCAGAAATTGATGCCGAAGCATACTTAACACTTGATTTTGAAACAGGCCAAATCCTACAAGGTGCAGATGTTGATACACCTAGAGGGATTGCTTCAATGACAAAAATGATCGTTGAATACATCGTTTTTGAAGAAATTGAAGCAGGTAACTTAAACTGGGACACTGAAATTACCATTAGCGACTACGCTTATAAGATTAGTCAAAACTACTCACTATCAAACGTTGCTTTACGAAATGGTGGTACGTACTCGCTAGAAGAGTTATACGAAGCGATGGCAATTTACTCGGCGAACGGCGCAACAATCGCGATTGCTGAACATATTGAAGGAACTGAACCGGACTTTGTGAACCGTATGCGTGAAACGGTTGAGTCTTTTGGCATTTCAGACGCGACACTTTTTAACTCAACGGGTTTAAACAACTCGGACTTACAAGGTGTAATTTACCCTGGTTCATCTGAAACAGACGAGAATATCATGAGTGCTCGTTCAATCGCCAAAATCGCAAATCGTATTATTACAGACTATCCTGAAATCCTAGAAACAGCGAGTATCCCGAAGAAAACATTCCGTCCAGATACAATCGATGCAGTTGATATGACGAACTGGAACTGGATGCTGGAAGGTTTATTAAGAGAGCGCGAAGGTGTTGACGGACTGAAGACTGGAACGACTGAATTTGCAGGGTCGACATTCACAGGTACGGCCATCAACAATGACCGTCGTCTAATCACAGTTGTGATGGATTCTGGTGATGACAACGTAACGCGTTTCATCGAAACAGATAAATTAATGGACTACGGTTTCGATAACTTTAAAACAGAAAACGTAACAGACCAATGGAAAGATGTTTACGAATACGAACCATTAACAGTTGTTAACGGAAGAGAGCAATCGGTCAACTTTGAAACAAGTGAATCGCTAGATATGTTATTAGCTTTAGAACACTCGGTAGAAGAAAATATTACTTACACAATTGAGTGGAACAAAGATATTGTTAGTGAAGAAGGCGTGGAAGCGCCATTTGACGCGGGTATGGAACTAGGTCGTTTAGTTGTCAACTATGACGGAAATGAGAATGGCTACCTAGAAGGCGAAGGTCAAAACTCAGTCCCACTCGTAACATCAGACGCAATTGATAGAGCGAATGTCTTCATTCGTTTCTGGAACTGGTTAGGTGTGCAAATCGAAAGCATCACGAACCGATTCTAATGAAATAAAAGTGCAAGTACCGTTCTAAAATGGTGCTTTGACTGAATTCATGATAAAATATCGTATAAAGAATAGTGTAAATTAACTGGTCTAAATTAAAAGGAGTGTTCCGTCATGTTGGACATGAAACTGATTCGAAATGATTTTGATAAAGCGGCAGAATTACTAGAAACACGCGGGGTAGCGAAGGAAGATATTTCACGCTTGAAAGAAGCGGATGAAAAGCGACGCGTACTGATTCAAAAATCAGAAACGTTAAAAAGTAAAAGAAACGAAGTAACGAAAGAAATTGCAGAGAAAAAACGTAATAAAGAATCAGCGGATGACGTCATTCAAGCAATGCAAGAAGTATCGAAAGAGATTAAAGTAATTGATGCTGAATTAGATGAAATCGCAACAATCACAAATAATATTGCAGTCGGTTTACCGAATTTACCGCATGAATCTGTGCCAGTTGGCGACTCAGAAGACGATAACGTTGAAATAAGTCGCTGGGGAGATAACTTAATTAGTCGTCCAGGCGAGAATCCAAAACCACACTGGGATATCGGTGAGGACTTAAAGATTCTAGACTTTGTTCGTGGAGCGAAAGTTTCTCAAAGTCGTTTTGTCTACTATTGTGGAGCAGGAGCTCGTTTAGAACGTGCGATTTATAACTTTATGCTAGATGTTCAGACAGAAGAACACGGCTATACTGAGATGATCACACCTTATATCGTTAATGATGATTCAATGTTTGCGACAGGACAATTCCCGAAATTTAAAGAAGATGTTTACCAACTTCGCGAAGAGAATTTAACATTAATTCCAACGGCAGAAGTTCCTTTAACAAACTACTACCGTGACGAAATTTTAGATGAAGCAGACTTACCAAAATATTTCACAGCAGTTAGCCCAAGCTTCCGTTCTGAGGCAGGTAGTGCTGGAAGAGATACACGTGGTTTAATTCGTCTACACCAATTCCATAAAGTTGAGTTAGTGAAATTCGCTAACCCAGATAACTCTTATGAAGAATTAGAAAAAATGACGCGTGATGCAGAAACAATTCTTGAAAAATTAGAATTACCATACCGTCGTATTGTTTTGGCTACAGGAGACATGGGATTCTCAGCAGCGAAAACTTACGATATCGAAGTGTGGATGCCAGCTCAAGACACGTACCGTGAAATCAGTTCATGTTCAAACACGGAAGACTTCCAAGCACGTCGTGGAATGATTCGTTTCCGTCGTGAAGAAACAGGTAAAATCGAGTACGCACACACATTAAACGGTTCTGGATTAGCTGTCGGACGTACGGTCGCAGCAATCTTAGAGAACTACCAGCAAGAAGATGGAACAGTTAAAGTACCGGATGTTCTGGTTCCTTACATGGGTGGTATGGAATACATTACTGTTCAAAAATAATCAACTTATGACATCAAACCTCTCCTTTGTGAGAGGTTTTTTGATTTCCATTAACCAATTTTGAAATTAACCCATATATTTTAAAATCGCACTATTTTGATATTTAGACTACCGGCATATTTTAAAATCGTGCTGTTTTAATATTTAGACTGCTGGTGTAATGTTTCTTCCATCAACTAATTCTGAAGTAGAAGCAAATACGGCTTACTAAAACGAAATAGGCCTTGGTATTCCAATTGATATGTTAAAATATATTAGAGAAAATAAGACAGGTAGAATTATGAAAAAGAAAGAGGAGAGAAGATGTCAAACGTTAAAAAAGCAGTTTTTGCGGGCGGGTGTTTCTGGTGTATGGTCCAGCCGTTTGATTCGCTGCCGGGAATTGAATCAGTTGTTTCAGGATTTACAGGAGGCCATGTTGAGAATCCTACTTATAATGAAGTGGTAAGAGGCGGTACAGGTCATACGGAAGCAGTAGAGATTACCTATGATCCGGATAAAATATCTTATGCAGAATTAGTGGAAATCTATTGGCGCCAAACGGATCCGACTGATGCGAGTGGTCAATTCGCTGATCGAGGGGATAGTTACCGTCCAGTTATTTATTATAGTACGGCCGAAGAACAAGAAATCGCAGAACAGTCGAAGCAGAACTTACAAGAAAATGGTCCTTTTTCAGCTCCAATTGTAACAAGTATTGAACCAATCGATCCTTTTTATCCAGCTGATGAATACCATCAAGATTTCTATAAAAAAGAAACAGCACACTATAAACGATACAGTGTAGGATCTGGTCGGGTTGGATTTTTAGAGGAAAATTGGGGAAATAATTAATATATTTTAGCAGAAACTTGTGAAATCGCATAAAATAATCCAGGTTATACATGAAAATGTATGACCTTTTTTGTTGTTTATGATAAAGTAGAAAAAGATAAAAGAAACCGCTTTCCAAAAGGTGTTCCAGAACGTTGTTTTACAATAAAACAAATAAATAAAAACATCAAAAAACTACATGTTTATCCGTTTGAAAAGCACACGAAACGCGGTATAAAGATATTTCAAGGATATCATTGACAATATTTATTGGATAGTTTATGATTTAGTTAACCGGTTTCCTAAAAGAAACCAAGATTCCTTAATTC
The DNA here is from genome assembly GCA_947296835.1 of uncultured Atopostipes sp. Classification (GTDB taxonomy): domain Bacteria; phylum Bacillota; class Bacilli; order Lactobacillales; family Carnobacteriaceae_A; genus Atopostipes. The sequence goes on along the minus strand of CAMYQS010000038.1, from coordinate 4,949 downwards.
GAAAGGGAAAAGCATATGAAAGAAAGAGTAACGATTACAGACGTCGCTGAAAAAGCAGGCGTTTCAAAAACAACCTTATCACGCTATTTAAATGGTGAATTTAACCGAATGAGTGTCGACACAAAACACCGTATTCGTGAAGTGATTAAAGAAATGGACTATAAACCGAATCCCCAAGCGAGAGGATTGAAGAATAGGCAGAGTTTTTTAATTGGGTTGGTTGTTGCAGATATATTGAACTATTATTCTTCTGTTATAATTAAGGGCTTACAAAACGCTCTGAGCGATACAGATTATCAGTTACTCATTATGACAGCTGATAATTCTGCAGAAGAAGAACAGAAAGTTATTGAGAAACTGTTACTGCAAAACGTTGATGGGCTAATTTTACAACCGACCACGGCGAAACTGGCGAACTATCAATCAATTATTGATGCTGGCACACCAACTGTACTAATTGATCGACTATTAGATAAAAAGAAATGGCCGACAGTACAATCGAATAACGTTGAGATCACGTCTAGGCTAATGAATGATGCTGCAGACATGGGGTATGAAAAAGTGATACACGTGTCAACCGCATTGGACGACATTTCACCGCGTGTTGAACGATATGAAGCAGTTAAGCAAACGGCAAAAGAACGAGGCATGGAGTTTCAGTATATTGAAATCGATGAAAGTAATCAGCCGCTGGTTGAGTATATTGAACAAGATAAGAATGATAAGAAATCTGTCATCTTTGCTGCTAACCGAAATAACTTATATGAAGTGATTAAAGTCACGACAAAGTTAAACCTAAGTATCCCAGATGATTATGGGATTTGTGGTTATGATGACTGGTACTTAGCAGAAGGTATTGCACCGGGGATTACATCGGTTGAACAGGATTTAGAGAAAATCACAAACCTTCTTGTTATCGAATTGATGCATAGTATGAAAGATAAGAAGAGTACTGAAACAATTATTGTTCCAGCAAGCATTAATTATCGAAATTCACTTTAAGATTTAAAACTATTACATTTTTGGAGGAAAAGTTATGAACATTGATGTTATTACATTTGGAGAACCGCTATATTTATTTTACGCAGATGAAATCGCAAAGCTAGAAGACGTCAGCACTTGGAATAGTGCACTTGCAGGAGCTGAAACAAACGTTGCGACAGGTCTATCGCGTTTAGGACACAAAACAGGTTTTGTAACGAAACTTGGTGACGATTCATTCGGACGTTTCATTTCAAAAGCAATGGCGGCTGAAGGAATAGACATTCGCAACATTAAGTTTTCATCTGACCGTAGAACGGGACTATACTTAAAAGGTAAAACAGATGTTGGAGACCCCGATATTGAGTACTTTAGAGCGGGATCAGCGGCTTCACAAATGACTTTAGATGATTACGACGAAGTGTACTTCAAGCAAGCGAAATTATTACATTTTACAAGTATCTTCGCTAGTTTATCTGAAAGCAACCGTGAGTTTACGTACCACGTTACGAAGAGAATGCGTGAAATGGGCAAAACTGTAACATTTGACCCGAACATCCGCCTAGACTTATGGGAAAATAAAGAGGTCATGGTTGAAACAATTAATAAGTTATCTGAAAATGCGGACGTATTTATTCCAGGTTATACAGAGGCTCAAATGTTGTCTGGGCAAGATTCATACGAAGATGTTGCTAAATTCTACTTAGACAAAGGCGTGAAATTGGTTGTCTTAACGGAAGCAGACGGCGCATACTACGCAACAAAAAATGAGTCAGGATTTGTATCAGGATACAAGGTAGACGTAGTGGATACAGTTGGTGCAGGAGATGCTTTCTCAGTAGGTCTGATTAGTGCATTACTAGAAGATAAATCACTAGCAGAAGCAGTATTACGTGCAAATGCAACAGGTGGACGACAAGTAACGTTTGCTGGAGACAATGATGGTTTGCCAACACCAGAAGAGTTAGAGCAATTCATGGCTGAAACAGAAAGAGTACCCGAGTAACAAACAAACAAATAAATAAAGTAAAAGACTCAAAGATTTTATTGAATGATGAAATGCAATTAGATTGAGTCAGTTCACCATAAAGAATGGGGATTAAATGTTAACACGATATAGAGTAGCATTAATAATCGAAAATCTTGGTGGCATTGAAAATGTTGAATCGGTTGTTCACCAAGATGCAAACGTCGACTTTTATTTAACAGATACAATAGAAGTTGAGAATTTACAAGTAATCGATCGCGTACACACAGCATATTACAAGGATGAAACGAAACCTGTTGTTACGCTTAAAATTAGAGAAATTGAATTAAAAGATGCTTTGATCGAAGAAGTGGAAGCAGAATTAGCTTTATCCAAAGAAAATAATAAACAAGATACAATCATTAATCGAATATTTGATTTCTTATCGCAAATATTCCAACCTGTCGTTCCTGCTTTTGCCGGTGCGGGTATTTTAAAAGGTTTGTTATTACTTTTTAATCAAATAGGTGTGTTGTCAGAGACAAGTGGAATGTACATTTTACTGACAATCGCTTCAAATGGGATCTTTTATTTCTCGCCAATTATGTTAGCGATTACAACTTCTCGAGTATTGAAGGTCAATCCGTTCATAGGAGTGTTAGTGGCCTTTTCACTAACCCATCCGGACTTTATTAAATTATTTAACTCGGGAGCCGAACTCGATTTCCTTGGGGTTCCGGTAGTGTTGATTAATTACAGCTCTACGGTTATTCCAATCGTTCTTGCGATCGGAATGTATGCAGCACTTTATAATTTTTTAGAAAAAAGATTATCCGATACACTAAAAACGATATTGATCCCCTTACTGACCTTAGCAATTATCGTTCCTTTAACTATTTTAGTTGCAGGACCAATTGGTTATTATAGTGGAGAGTTTTTAGCTGGAATCGTCACATGGTTAATGGAGACAAACGGAACGTTAACAGGCGTTGTGATGGGTGGTTTATGGTTACTCATCATCTCGACCGGACTGAACTGGGCGATTAACCCTATTATGTTAAATAACTTATCCGTTCATGGTTTTGATTTCATTCGACCGTTCACTTTTGCATCTAACTTTGCAACGCTAGGTCTTGTTGTCGGGATTACATTAGCAGCAAAGAAAAATAGAGATTTGAAAAACTATGCAAGCGCGAATGTATTTACGATAGCTATTTCAGGGATGGTTGAACCAACGATTTTTGGAATTATGGTCAAATATCGAAAATATTTCCTTGCACAAATTATTGGTGGTGCAGCTGGCGCGGCTTATATGGGCTTCATGTCAGTGACTGCAAACACATTTGTATTTGGTAGTTTTATTACGTTAACTGCACTTGTAGGTGATGATCCGATGAACTTAATAAACGGGTTAATTGGCCTAGCTATCGCAGCAACTGTTGCTGGAGTTATTGCTTTTACGATTACAAAATCTGACGAAAGAAAAATCGTTGAAGCTTAAAATAAGTAGTAAAGATAGTTTCAAAATCTTTACGTTGTAGGGAGAGTACACTTTCACAGCCTATAAGGTAGAGCGATTCATGGGAGTTGAGATGGAGTGTCTGAGCATAAAGAAAAAGAATGGGGAAGCACAGCTTTAATGACAGAAAATGATATCGACCAATCTTGGCAAAGAGAGCAATTGATTCTAGTTGCTTTGGAGACGGGTAACCGTGAAATGGTTGAAGATTTTTTGAAATTGGATTCAGATAGTGAGAGTATAATATCCCGCTATGGCAATCCAGTTATCGAAGGGGATACAATAAGGGAGCTGAAGAATGGACTAATTATTCAGAACACCTTATGTCGCATTGCTGCTGAAAAAGGTGGAGTTCCACTCAGGTATCTGCATAATATTTCGGAGAAATATATATTATTAATTGAGCATCAAAACAATCCAGACGTATTAAATGAAAAAATTGAAACCATGATGTTGCAAGAATACCTAGATTTAGTTCTTCGTTTATCTATAAACGATTATACGGAATTAATTAAATCTGTTGCACATTATATTTCTGAGAACATCCAAGAGTCACTTTCATTATCTAAAATTGCGGATCATTTTCATGTAAATCCTTCGCATTTATCAAGAGAGTTTAAGAAAGAAACGACGTTTAATTTAACGGATTATATTAACCAACAAAAAATCAACTTGGCCAAATTATTTCTACTACAAAATAATCATACGGTCACGGATGTATCCGGCATGTTAAATTACAATAGTAGCTCATATTTTAGTAAGACGTTTAAAAAAATTACAGGCGTTTCACCAAAAGAGTACAAAAATCAGCTAATTAATTTTTAAAAGATTAAAATCTATAAACCAAGCTATTGTAAGGGTTTACCAACGTAAAAATAAAATAACTAAATAATTATTTTTAATAAAATGATGAAATACTTGACGATGATGAAAAGGTTTTCTATTATAGGGGTAGAGATTAAATGAATTGGATTTTTATCCAGCGAGAATACTCGAAGAGCATATTGTGGTTTTAAAAAGCAATGATATGCTTACTAAAACTTTTTTTAGTAAACCGGTTAACTAATTTGTAAATAAATCATTTCTGATCTTAATTTTACAAAAAAGTTTAAGCGCTAGCAATAAAATAAAAGCGTTTTCCAAATCGGGTGAAGTGTTCTCGAAAAACTTAATAAATGGGTTAATAAAATTTATAAAAACGAAATTCGAAAGGGAGATTTACAAACATGGAAACACAATACAAGACATATTACGCAACTTCGCCAAAGCACGTTGAGAAGACTTCAACTACTGAGTTACGTGAAGACTACTTAGCAGAGAAAATTTTTGAGCCGGGTGAGATTGTTTTAAACTACACGCATAATGACCGTCAAATCTTCGGTGGTGTTACACCAACAGATTCAGAATTAGAGATTGTTTTAAACAAATCAAACATACTAAGATTAGTAGTGTAATATCCACGACGGTGGTATTACACTACTA
>CAMYQS010000037.1 GCA_947296835.1 uncultured Atopostipes sp. | reverse complement strand
GACTTATACGGTGTCGAGACTGACAGATTCATTGGCCAAGATTTCGACTATGTTAAATCAGACTTGGAGCGAACGATTGAAGAAGGTTTGCTGTATGACGATCGAGTAGAAATGCTAGAGAATTTTGAATTTGTCCGACAAGAAAAGGATGAATTGCATGTCTATTTTGATGTCATAACAGTTGACGGTTCGTTTCCAGTGGAAGGAGAAGTGCCGTTGTGACAGAAGTAGGAAAACATTTAGAGATATATACTTACGAAAACATTTTAGAAGATTTATTAAATAGAGTGCCAGAAGGCATTGATATTCGAGAAGGTTCAATTATTTACGACGCACTGGCTCCGAGCGCTTACCAATTGGCTGAGTACTATATGCATTTAAAGACAGTGGCTGAGGATGCCTTTATTGAAACAGCACTAGGTCATGCATTGGATTTGAAAGTATCTGAGCGTGGACTCGAGCGTTATAAGAGCACGAGAGCGACTCGTTTAGGCCTCTTTGAAGACGTCGAAGGAAATCCTATCGACATACCTCTAGGCACGAGATTCAGCACGATTGAATCAGAAGGGCGTACGTTTGAAGCAACTGAACGCATTGCAACCGGTCAATATACTTTGATAGCAGAAGAGCCAGGATCTATCGGAAATAGCTATTACGGCGATATATTACCGTTGGAAAACGTCGAAGGGCTCTCGAAGGCATTGCTGGATGAAGTAGTCATTCCTGGTCAAGATGAAGAGAATGACGAAGATTTAAGAGCTCGTTACTTTAGTAGCATTCGACAAGCGAGTTTCGGCGGCAACTGGAACGATTACGTGGATATGGTGATTGGAATTGAAGGAGTGGGAGCAGTACAAGTCTATCCTATCTGGAATGGTGGGGGCACGGTTAAAGTCTCCATATTAGATAGTGATTACAATGCGCCGTCACAGTCATTTCTAAACAATGTAAAAGATATATTGGATCCAGTGATTCATTCAGGGAAAGGTTATGGTCTTGCGCCAATCGGTCATCAAGTAACTGTAACTAAACCGAACAGTCGCACAATTAACGTATCTATGCACGTTGACGTACTGATTGGACACACAAAAGAATCAGTCATGCCGTTTATTGAAGATGCTATTAATGATTACTTCTTAAGTTTGCGTGAAGCATGGGACGATTCGGATGAGTTGCATAATTATGGCCAGACCGTTTATCGGTCGCAGATTATAGCGGCCATTCTGCAAGTTGAAGGAATCGCAAACGTCGACAACGTACTCCTTAATGGCTCGGAGAAAGATATTCCTTTAGCCATGACTGGAAACATGCAAGAGGCTGCGTTTTTAGGGACGGTGACGATTAGATGATTGAGCCTACAGACTTAAGAGAATTGTTACCTAGTTATTATGATGGCGTCCGAGAAATGCAAATCTTAATGGACGTTGAGAATCAAGGGGCGAAGCAAGCGGCGGATGCAACCCAACGCGTTAAAGATAACTTTTATATCCAGACAGCTCATGAAGAAGTCGTTTCTTATTACGAGCGGTTTTATGGGATCAATACTAAAGCAGACGATACGTTGCAACAGCGGCGGTTTAGAGTGCTTGTTCGCATGATATCGCAGCCACCATTCACTAAACACTACTTACAGGAACAACTAGAAATGTTGGGGACCACAGTCAGGATAACTGAACGGCCTCAAAGGTATCAGTTAGAAGTTGAAACAAGTTTAAATGGCCGTGGTGAAGTTGATGAATTGCCTTATTTATTCAAAACAATGGTCCCGGCCAACATTGAAGTAATATCAACAAACAAAATTGAAATACAGGCAGAACAAACGATATATCTTGCTCATTCTGCGACTTACGCACGTGTCTATACAACTACAAATGACTTTAACGCTGAATATGTATCAGAAGCAGTCATGAACTCAGGTAATGCTGCGCAATCGTGGAGCGTCATAGCAACCAAATAGGAGGTGGGCGAATGGCTCAAATGAATACAACAGCAATCACAAATAAAGGCCAGGCATTAATGGCCAAGTTGATTGCAGGTACAGCAGAAACGAAATTTACAAAGATTGTTTTGTCGTCTCAAACTTATAGTGACTCACAATTAAGAGGCTTAACGAGTATTGGTGGAATAAAGCAAACTACTCTAGTTAGCCGGACGGTGCGAACGAGTGCCTCGGCAGTACAAGTTGAAGGGGCAGTAACGAACACGCAATTGAATGCCGGGTATCATATAAATACAATTGGCTTATATGCGACTGATCCAAATGAAGGAGAGATTCTTTATTCGGTTACAACGGCAGACCAAGCAGACTACATGCCAGCTTATAATGGCGTCACAAGTACAGGAATCATCCTGAAACTTATAACGGTCGTATCAAACTCGGTTAACGTGTCTGTGGACGTGAATCCTGCTGCAGTTGCAACTGCACAAGACCTGCAAAGAGTAGAGGACCTTATAGAGGTTCATTTAGACTCTAACAAACCTCACTCGGTTACAGACGTCACAAACAATAAAAAATACATGGTAGGCCTTGAGATACTCGAAGGACAACCGCGCTTAATATATAAGGAGGCTTAATAAATGTCAGATAATTTTATTAATTTGCCAACGGCTGAGATTCAAAACAGAATAGCCGTTGCTTTAGAAGTGGCCGCTGGGCTTAGTCCAGGTGGCATTGATGACTACACAGGTTCGCCTGGTGGGAAAGTAATTTTAAAAGGTGACAAAGAGTACGGGTTTTTGGGGTTTGTACAACCTGAGGATATGGGTGATTTGCTAGGCAACCCAGACGGAAGTCAGGAGTTCAACGGTGTTAACTTAGCTGCCGCAGTAGGAATCACACAAGGAACAGCGATTAACTCAAATACTCCGTGGATGAAGTTTTTCTCGGGCAACGACATTATATTTGTACCGGTTAAACCAATTCGACACTCGACAACGTGGAACTCGATTTACAACGCTGGTGCAGTGTATGGAGATGGAACAATAGGGGTAAACCCACCTAATGGACGAGCTGGAAACAAACTATCAGTAGATGGCGCAAACAGTTCATTCTTGATTGAAACTGACGGCGCAGACAGAGGTTTCTTAATGAGCGGAGCGGTTATCGCAAGTGTCGGAGACACCATTGTAACTCGAGGGTTTGCGAATGAGGAAAACAACGGTGAATTTGTGATTAGCGAAATTACAGATACGGCTATTAAAGTGAACGCTACGTTATTTACAGAACCAAAAGGACGCAACTCGGCCTCTATTTACAAAAAAGGTGACGAAGTCAGACAAGATGCAGAGGTTACAGTTGGAAAGCACAAATATAAAGTGAGATTGCTAAAAGGAGCGGCTCAAGATCCGCTGGATAGTTACAGTGATTCAGACCGTAACTTAGTTGGTCCTGCAAGTGAATGGAACAACTTAATTCTGCCACTGCATGAACGTGCTAAATTAGGGGATTGGAACTACCGAAGCTATGCTGGGGATGTGGACGACTGGGGCGTGGGCTTAACCGATAAAGACTTAGTTACGCATCATACACTTGGACACGGGAGTTATTCTTGGATGCAGGAATCTTCTGATACCGCGTCGTTCAACCGCGTGAGTCGTGGGTACAACGGTGCTTCTCCCGGGAACCACGTCAATTCGTGGAATGTGCACACGATTAGGGGTTGGCGCCCTGCCTTGCACCTCTCGTCCTAATGGCCGGAACGAAGGTGTAGGCTATGACAAAGTCAGTTAAAGGTTTAAGAATAACAAGAAAAGTTGAGCAGTTGCTTTATAAAATATATCCATCATTAAAGAACTATCCAAAAGCAGAAAAACACGCGTTGTGCAGAACGATAAAAACTGAATTCTTTGAAATTATCAGTTACTTAGAATCTGCAAATAGTGTGCCGTCTAAAAGAAAAGTTTACGCTCAAGAAGCAGATGGAAAACTTAGATCGCTTTGGGCAATGTTTAGACTGGCAAGAGAAGAGAAGTATATCTCTATAGGTTTTTACAAAGAGATAGACGTAGCTTTAACCGAGATAGCAGTTATGCTATCGTCGTATATAAAATCAACAAGTAGATAATTAATATGAGGACAAAACTATATTTTCTCGGTCGCCTCGAGTCCGTAAGTTTTTGCGCGTCGTTCAACCGCGTGAATCGTGGGAACAACGGTGCTTCTAACGGGAACCACAACAATTCGTGGAATGTGAACACGAATAGGGGTTGGCGCCCTGCCTCGCGAAAAGCGAGTTTTGTAACGTTTGCTACGGTTACGGCTTTAGCAACATGGCTTGTTTAATGCAAGGGAGTTTCGTTCTCTCGGTTTTTAAATCCGTAAACACAAAATTCAGAGGCACGTTTCCGAGCCTTACAGAAAGGACGCATTCGTGTCAATTTTATTTGATGAAACTTTTAGATATACAAATTTATACAAAGCGTTTAGGAAGTCGTTAAAGTCTGACGGTAAATATAAACCGGAGGCTTTAGCATTCCAACGCAATGAATCAGTTAACTTAATGAATCTGCAAAGAAGTTTATATAATCGTACTTATAAATTTAGTGGGTATATCACTTTTGAGGTACACGAACCAAAGCGCAGAATCATCAACGCGCCACACTATAAAGATAAAATAGTGCAATTGGCTTTGCATGAAACGTTAAGTGAAGTAGTAATACCAAAGTTTATTAATCATTCATATGCTTGCATGACCGACAGAGGAACTCATGCAGCAGTTAACCAAGTTCAAAAGAATTTAAAGGTCGCTAAGTGGAAGTGGGGAAAGGGTGCTTATATCTGTAACGTGGATGTACGCAAATTTTTCTATTCGATTGACCGTGAAATTCTAAAGAAACAGTACAGAAGAATGATTAAAGAAGACGATATTCTTTGGGTGATGGATGAGATTATCAATAGTGGTGGCCTGATTGATGAAGTCGGTTTACCTCTGGGGAATACATTATCTCAGCTTTGCGCCAATATCGTTTTAAATGATTTAGACCAATACTGCAAACGCTACTTAGGCTACAAATACTATGTGCGTTATGCAGATGATGTTGTTGTCATTTTACCCAACAAAGAAGAGGCTCAAAAAGCAAAAGAGTTAATCATGAGATTTTTAGTTGAAAGTTTGAATCTTGAAGCAAACAAATGGAAGTCTCAAATATACCCAATTAATCAAGGTATTAATGCTTTTGGGTATAAAATATTTACTACCCACAAGCTACTGAGGAATGACAGCAAGAAAAAGATTAAGCGAAAAATTAAGAAAATGCCCAGGTTAATTGCCAGAAAGAAAATGACCGTTGAAAAGGCGAATGAGATGCTCGCTAGCTGGTCAGGACATGCAAGACACGCAGATTCTTATAATTTTATGCAAAGTATTGTTAAGCGGAGGTCGTACATCAAGTATGATCCGCACGACAACAAACTAATGATAAACAAGGAGGCTTTAAAATGTTATATAGAACAGATGAAGAATGGAAGTTAATGCCGTTGGTTGCTAAGTATCATCAACACGGAGAAGACCATGAACAGCCTGTAATTGATGAATCAGAATTAAGAGCTCACGAAGAAATGGGCCATATCACGGAGTTAACCTTTGAAGAGGCTGAATATGACGCAGAAACGGTTGAAAGACTAGCTGAGGTTAAAGGTTATTCCGAGAGTGAATTCGCTACAGTCGAGAAGTATGTACTGGATAATGAAGTTTTAGATGGTACGCCTCTAGCGTTACAAAAACAAATGGAAATTCTAGAAAAATCCATCATTGAAGCGGCCATGATGAATGCGGGAGGTATGTTCTAATGAGTGCATTAGCTACGCTGTTCGCAAAATACATCCTCAGACCTAATTCAGGTATTACAATTGATAGTGTTCCGCCTCAAATCAAGGATCAGGTCCAACAATTACTGGATGAAGCGAAAGAGGTCGAGGAAGATAACAAAGACGATAACGGAATTAATGAAGATAATCGAGGAGCAGACGAGGTTGATTAAGGAAATGGCGCTTAAAATTGTCGAGCAAGAAAACTTAATCGATGAGTTACTTAAAGGCTAGTGCCCACTAGCCTTTTTAATATACACAAATTCAGAAAAAAGGTGGTAAACATGGATATGGTAACATTTTTAAACAATTTAACGCATAACGATGATCAGTATATTCTTGCTTTGCTGGTAACAATTTTAATTGCAAGTACGATTGATTTCTTGTTCGGATGGGTAAATGCAAGGTTTAACAACAGTGTAGTTTTTCAGAGTGGGGTAGCTTTGTACGGAATAATTAAAAAAATGATGTACTTCGTAACATTAGTATTATTTATGATCATTGCATTCTTGATTATTCCAGAAAACGTAGCGACTGCAGCAGTATATACGTTATTCGTTGGCTATCTACTGAGTGAAGCCAACTCTATCCTGTCGCATTTAGGAATGACGGATGATGGGAAAAAAGGGGAAGTATTTAGAGATTTTATCGAAAAAATCGTAAAAGTAGAAAAGGAGTAGATGGAAAATGGCTACAATTTTAAATATAGCTGGACATGGACAAAAACGTGATGGGTCGTTTGACCCGGGTGCAACTGGTTATATTGCACAAGGCGAATGGCGATATTATGCAAATTCATTCTTTGACTTGCTGAAGAAGTATGAACCAAAAGGGCACAAAGTTATTTATCATACAGCATACAATGTTTATGACTATGGTAATTTAGTATCTTTAGCACGTCAATATGGAAGTGACGTTATTGTAATCGAGTGGCACTTTGATGCAACAGGGACTCCTCAAGCAACTGGTGGGCACGTTATTGTTTATAGCGGGTTTAATCCAGACGAATTGGATCTACGATTGAGAGATGGGATCAACAATTCTGGCATTGGCGTGCGCTATGAGCACAAAGGACATAGAGGAATATCAGGTCGTTCTAATCTGGCCAATCCAAACCGTGCTGCTAATGGCGGTATTAACTATCGATTGGTCGAACTAGGTTTTGGTACATCTCCAAGAGATTCAAAAATTATGCTTAACGAAATGGATAAGGTAGCTAAAGCAATGAGCGAAGCTATTTACAATACGAAAATTAAAACAACGCAGCAGAAAGATCCAATGGCTGGTTATCATGTCGTTAAATCAGGAGATACTTTATGGGGAATTGGCCAACAATATAAAGTGACGGTCGCACAACTAAAGTCATGGAATAAGTTAAAGAACGATTTAATATTCCCGGGGCAGTCATTAGAGGTACGTGGTGCAGATTTACCAGCGCCTAAACCAGAGCCTAAACCTTCAACACCACCGCCAGTAGCTAAGCCGAGTAATCAGGTTAAAGTAGGTGACTGGGTCAGAGTTCCAGCTAATAAACTGTATGCTAAAGGCAGTGATACTAGCCCAGTTAAAAGCAAGGCTCACTCTGGGAAAGTGGAAACCATTAACAATAACTGGAAAAATCAATTACGACTTAAAAATAGCGATGGTAGCTACTTAGGATTTGCTCGAATTAGTGATATAACAGGTGGAAATACCACACCAAGCAAGCCGAAAGGTAAAACCTTACACTTGCCAAAGTCAGCTGATACATGGAGAGTTTATAATGTAAATGGTCCTTACACGGTTGGTAATGAAGTTCACCTATTAACACCATCTGCTTTCACAAATGGTATCACTTACGACATTCTCGAAGAAAAGGGTGGCCACGTTTATATTATCAATACACAAGTCAAAGGACGAGTAGCAATTTACGCTCATCCAAGTACGGGTGCGACAATCAAATAAGATAAAAAGGCAGATACTATATTGGGTTCACGCGCCCGCAAGACTTAGTTTAATTCGTGACTGATATTGTTACGCAAATTGTTACGTAACAATTATAACTAGTCGCTAAGCGTGGAAGTGAATGTCTATGAAAAGGGCTATAGGATAGCCTTTTGGTACACGTAGAAACAAAGGGGACACACAATACCGACTCCCCTCAACTCCATTATAGCTTTAACAAGAGATGCTGAGAGTCTAGGTAACTTCTACAGCCTCTTTTTTTTTCGTAATTAAGTCGGTCGAGAATAACTTTTAACAGACAGGAAAAATGGTCTTGTTTATTAATAATAAAGTGTTAAAATAGCAATGTTGCATTTATTTGCATGAATTTAATCTGTAGGAGGATTATTGAGATGAAAGACGGTAAAACTAAAGTAAGTACAGCTTCATTAAAAGTAATGGCGGATTGGGGAATAGATACAATTTATGGTATTCCTTCAGGAACATTAGCTCCTTTAATGGAAGCTTTAGGTGAACAAGAAGAAACAAACATTGATTTCTTACAAGTAAAACATGAAGAAGTTGGCGCAATGGCAGCTGTTATGCAATGGAAATTTGGTGGAAAATTAGGTGTGTGTGTTGGATCAGGTGGACCTGGTGCTTCTCACTTAATTAACGGTCTATACGATGCAGCTATGGATAACACGCCAGTATTAGCTATCTTAGGATCTCGCCCACAACGTGAATTAAACTTGGACGCATTCCAAGAATTAAACCAAAATCCAATGTTCGCTGATATTGCAGTGTACAACCGTCGTGTTGCTTACGCTGAACAATTACCAAAAATGATTGACGATGCAATTCGTACAGCTATCGCTAAACGCGGAGTAGCAGTATTAGAAGTACCAGGAGACTTCGGTTACAAAGAAATCGACGTAGACGCATTCTACTCTTCAGGTCACAGCTACCGTGAGTACACTTCTTCGGCAATCGACGAAACAGATATTGATGCTGCAGCAGAAGTATTAAACAACTCTAAACGTCCTGTAATTTACGCAGGTGTTGGAACTATGGGACACGGTCCTGCAGTTACAGAATTATCTCGTTTAATGAAAGCTCCAGTCATTGTAACTGGTAAAAACTACGAAACATTCGAATACGACTATGAAGGTTTAGCTGGTTCTACTTACCGTGTTGGTTGGAAACCTGCTAACGAAACAATCAAAGAAGCTGACACAGTTCTTTTCGTTGGATCAAACTTCCCGTTTGCAGAAGTTGAAAACACATTCGCAAACGTTGAAAACTTTATCCAAATTGACAACAACCCAGCTATGCTAGGTAAACGTCACAAAGCTGATGTAGCAATCCTTGGAGATGCTGGAGAAGCAGTTAACATGTTATTAGAAAAAGTAGCACCAGTTGAAGAATCAGCTTGGTGGAACGCTAACTTGAAAAATATTCAAAACTGGCGTGACTACATGACGAAATTAGAAACTAAAGAAAGTGGAGACTTACAACTTTACCAAGTATACAACGCAATCAACAAGTATGCTGATGAAGATGCTATTTACTCTATTGACGTTGGTAACTCAACTCAAACTTCTATTCGTCACTTACACAT
>CAMYQS010000036.1 GCA_947296835.1 uncultured Atopostipes sp. | reverse complement strand
GTCTGTAATGTCTTGAACAATTTCAAGTACACCTAAAAACTCGCCTTCATCACGAACTGCGGTAAAGGTAATGTGCACAATCGTTCCATCTTCTTTTGGATACCAAGCAGATTGTGTGTCTTTCACACCGGTTTTTAAGTCACTTAATAGTTTTTCAACCATCGGCTTTGATTTCGGTGGATGTGACATCAGCATATCACGGCCAATCGTATTTGATGTACGCACAAATAATTTCTCACCTGGAATATCGTTGAAATATTGCACGATGTGATTTTTATCCACAAAGCTCAACTCTAGTGGCAATTTATTTAATATCCGATTTACTTCATTCATCGTCAAAGAACCTGTACCTAATTTTAATTCTTTTTCCATCATTTCATCTCCTGACCCCTACGCATTAACGTCGCGATTTATACCTTTAATTTTATTCAATTCCGTAATATCTTGAACGGTTTCTAAAATGCCTAAAAATTCACCGTTCTCATCACGAAGTGCGATGTAGTCAATATAAATAAAGACGCCATCTCCACGTTTAAACCAAGCGGCTTGTGAATCTTTTTTACCGGTTTCTAAATCATGAACCAATTGTGAAACGGTCTCGTGAACACGCGGTGGGTGACAATTCATCATGTCACGCCCAATTGCGGAAGGTGTTCGTGGAAGCAACTTCTCATCCGTACCGTTGTCATAGTATTTTACAATATGGTCTTTATCTACAAAGGTAATTTCAAGTGGTAAAAGATCTAAAATAAGATTGAGTTCTGTTTGACTCAACGATCCCGTTCCTAGTGGTAAGCGATCTGCCGTTTTTTCTGGTAGCTGGATGTCGCCTGGTTCTCTGCGTGTCGGTTCCCATTTTTGAAGAGGGCTTACGATACAGTAACCAATTTCATCCATCTCATCCGCTATCGCAATCCAGTCATCTTCGTTGAAACTCTCAGTAACCATTGGGATTAGGATATTTTCTTCTTTCACAAACATCTCTTGCATTTCATACTCAAATTCTGAGAACAATGGTATTAATTTATCCATTTCATCCGCTAAAAAGGCTGCTTTAAAGTCTTTATATTGGTCTCTAATTTGGTCGTCGACACCCCACATCACTTGCGGTGGCGCTGTGTTGCCAAGACGTTCCATGATTGGGAAGAATGACATCTCTTTGCGTGTAAAATGTTTATCAAATTCCCAAATTAAATCGATTTGTTTAGCAAGTCCGTCCCTAATTTCAGGAAGAGGGTCTTCGATATAGACTTCTAAAAGGTTTCGTATTCGCATCAATGCGGCTTCAATCGCCAGGTTCTCTTCCTTCATCACGTGAACAGGATGGCCTGGTTTTGAAAAGTCATCAGGAATGCGGTCTGGATCCGAGACATACGCGGCCATAACGGCAACGTGCACGTTACAAAGTTTCATAATATTCTCAGCGCTTAGGCCTTCTTCTTTCATCAACTTACGTTCCATCACAGAAATTTCAAGTGGACTGACGGTTTCAAAGTGTTCAGCGAACTCGACTTTGATAACTTCCTCACTCTCCCCCTCGTGAAGACGTAAAATTAAATTCTTCAATCGTTCTTGGCGTTCAGTTGTGATAGCTCCACGATCTTGCATAGCTTTATCTCCTATCCGTCTCTTCAGATTTTATGCTTCGAGTTCGAAGCCAGCTTCATTTAACCCGGCTTGTAGTTGCTCAGGTGTGATTTTAATTTGTTTGGCACCGTTGTTTAATGACATCATGCGTCCGACTGTGTTCAGCATTTTGGGGTCATTTAACGGGGTAAAGCCTAAATTCACTAGCACATCTTTTAATTCTGGATTTTCTTCTATTAAAACGAATACTGTTTTATTTCCATTGATTTTTTTCATGTCAATCTCCGTCCATTATTGGTATATTATCCCCATTTTACAACAATTGGCTATGATTATCACTATTATTTGTGAAAAACTTTTCATTGTTGTGCCTTTTAGTCTATTTCTTTTACTAGTATAATAGAGGTACATAAAAATTAGGAGTGATTAAGTGGAAAGAAGTGTTGGAACAGTTGTACGTGGGTTAAGAGCTCCAATCATCAAAGAGGGCGACGACCTTGTGCAAATTGTGGTGGACTCAATTTTAAATGCTGCTAAAAATGAAGGTTATGGCATACACGATCAAGACATCATCACGATTACAGAGTCAATTGTAGCTCGAGCTCAAGGGAACTACGCGACTATCGATGATATCGCAAGGGATGTTCAAAATAAATTTCACGATG
This sequence comes from uncultured Atopostipes sp., assembly GCA_947296835.1. Classification (GTDB taxonomy): domain Bacteria; phylum Bacillota; class Bacilli; order Lactobacillales; family Carnobacteriaceae_A; genus Atopostipes. Next base: position 7,191 of record CAMYQS010000036.1, on the reverse strand, counting down.
GGACGGTTGGGGTTTTATTTCCAATCTTAAGTCGAAATCGATTCATGAACTTGCTAAAAGGTTTTGCGCGAGGTGCGAAAGAAATCGTGATTCAATTGAGCTATCCAGCGGACGAAGTTGGAAACCACCTCATTTCACTTGATCAACTTGACGAATCCGGGATTAATCCATGGAGCGATACGTTAACCGAAGAAGAATTTTACAAAACTTTCGGTAAAACTGCTCACCCTTTCACAGGTGTGGATTATATCGAACTTTATAAAGAAATCGTAGCGGGCGAAGATACGCCTTGTAAAATTATCTTCTCAAACGATCCAAAGACAATTCTAGACTATACAGATTCTGTATTAGTTAGCGAAGTGCATCAACGTGAGCGTACAACGCGTATTTTAAAAAATGCTGGTGCTAAAAATGTCTACGACTTAGGTGATATTTTAAGTGAAGCTGTTAGTGAAAATGGGGGATATAACGCGGAGTTTGGCCTATTAGGTGCGAACAATGCGACAGACGAATCAGTGAAATTATTCCCGTCTGGTTCACAAGAAGTTGTGAACGGCATCCAAGCTAAAATTAAAGCAGAAACAGGTAAAACTATTGAAGCGATGGTCTACGGCGATGGTGCATTCAAAGATCCTGTTGGTAAAATTTGGGAATTAGCTGACCCGGTTGTTTCTCCAGGATTTACAGCTGGCTTATCTGGAACACCGAACGAAGTGAAATTAAAATACTTGGCAGATAACGATCATGCCGACTTATCCGGTGAAGAGTTACAAGATGCGATTCGCAACTCAATCGGTCAAAAAGCAGAACAATCGAAAGATTCAAAAGCATCACTTGGAACAACGCCTCGTCAACTAACAGACTTAATCGGTTCTCTAGCTGACTTAACATCTGGAAGTGGCGATAAAGGAACTCCATTCGTGTACATCCAAGGGTACTTCGACGATTATACAAGTTAATTATTGAGATTTAAAAAGCTTGGGTTTCATTTCCCCAAGCTTTTTTTGTTTCTATATCATATTATTAGGTGTCACTAGGTATTTTTGATAACTTAATGTTCAAGCCGTCAACCGTTAATAAACCGATAAAATACACAATAAATACACCATAACGAACATAGTTGTTGAATAGTATGCCAGCGACCATTGCAATAATGATCAGCAAGAATAAACCGTACTTCCCCCAAAACGTTGTGGTTAAAACGAATCTATCGCCATCTTCTACTCGTACCTCATTAGACTTTGCACCCATTTGTGTGATTTGAACTCTGGCTTTATCCATTGGAAGTGTTATCTCTTTAACTTCTTCATTCTGGATTTCAGCCACTTTCTCATCGTTTACCTTGATATTCATTTTGCTAACTACACCAATTATGCCAGTATCTCTTTTGATTTCTACACTCAAAATGTCACCCTCTTTCAATACATTTTATCTTACATTTTCAACTCACTCTAACGTTAATTTGTTTCCTACAGAATTGTAGTCTTATTTTTCGAATAAGTTATATTTTATAATATTATTCCACGTAATCCAGTTTGGTGAAAAATTACTCTCAGTATTTTCACGTAATCTAGTTTGGTGAAAATCATAGACATACCCCGAAATCATAAAAAAACCAACTCTGTTTTCATCAGAGCTGAGCTTTACTGTATCTAATTATCTTTCACTTCGGACAAGTGCCCATGATTGTTTGATTGTCTTCATCATACTTGTGTCTGAATAAATTAACACGTTTGCGCGATAGAATATGAGTGAAATGAATGCCACAAATATCGTAAATAGTACCGATCCACCAACTGATAGCCAAACTTGTAAGGATCCCACAGTATTTGTCGCAATTCTAAATGGCATAACAAACGGTGTTAAGAACGGTACAAAAGAGGATGCCACTACGATTGGATTTTCAGGTGACGCCATCGCAAACAATCCAATATAGAATCCTAACAACACTAGCATCGTCAATGGCGTTGCCGCGCGGTTAATATCCTCTGTCTTCGTAATTAACGATCCTAGGAATGCCGCTATAAACATGTACATCAACACGCCCAATATTAGGAACACCCAAGTGTATTCTAGGAAATCAAGCAAGACTGCACCGATATCAATTTCAGACAAAATCTGTGTGATCAAAGCATGGTCTTTGAAATACATGTAAGCTCCTAAAACTACTAGCACATAGAATGAAATATGGAGTAACATGACGAAAAATACACCGATTAACTTACCGAAAAAGTGAGTCGTCGCCGTTGTACTAGATAATATAACTTCCATCATCCGCGTTCCTTTTTCACCTGCAACTTCTTCAATTACTGTTGTTGCGTAAAACATAATAAACATCATGATCATAATATTAATGAAATACGCACTACCAATCGCAATCATATTGGCGAGGTCGTCTTCCTCTACCATTTCACCTGCGTCGATGGATACAATATGGTTTTCAAGTACCACAGGTTCGTTTAAACTCTGAGCCTCTTCTGGTGAAATATCTAATGCCTGAGCTCGTGTCATCATCTGAATCCCTGTCAGGATTTGTTCAATGACATCAATATGAGTGTCCATACCGCCTGTATAAGTCATTGACGCTTGTAACTGTTCACCTTCCCAGCCAGCGACAATATAACCGTCTAATTCTTCGGTTTTCATTTCAGCTTCGGCATCTTCAACGGTTTGAATGTCTTCCACTACGGTAATTGACTCTTCCGACTCCTGAATAATGGCACCAATACTCGAATCATCACTAATCACCGCGATATCAATATCTGCCATCCCCGAAAATGCACTTTCCGCAAAATAAATAATCGCAACAACAACACCTATTACAATCAACGGCGTTAACAACATTGAAATGAAACCTATGGATTTCACGTTTTTAGTAAACGTATCTTTGATAAAAACTTTCAATTTATTCATTTACTTCACCTGCAATCTGTTTGAAGATTTGCTCGAGTGTCGGTGGTTGCTGTGAAAAAGTTGGAATGTAACCTTCTTTAGTCGCTAGGTCAAATATCTGATGACCCACGTCCGCATTTTCTAACGTGACATAATGCGTCCCATTATTTACTTCACGAACATCGAGTACTCCTGGAACCTGTTCCAACTCTGCACGATTAAGTGGTGATTCTAAGAATAAACGCGTGCGCCCGAAACTCTCACGAATGTCATGAATCGTGCCATTTAATACTTGGCGGCCGTTTTTCAACATCACCATATTGTCGCAAAGCTCTTCGACGTTATTCATATTATGACTGGAGAAGATGATGCTAGCACCACGATCACGCGCGTCCCGAATACCATTTTCAAGCAATTCAGCATTCACTGGGTCAAGGCCACTAAAAGGCTCATCTAAAATAATTAACTCTGGTTCATGAATCAATGTCGTAATTAATTGTACCTTTTGTTGATTCCCTTTTGAGAGGGATTTAATTTTATCCTTGCGTCCTCCGACGACTTGAAAATCTTCCAACCATTGATCGATTAAAGGATCTATTTCTGCTTTTGTCTTTCCTCGAAGTTGTGCAAAGTATAGAATTTGATGCTCAACGGTCATCTTTTGATTCAAACCACGTTCCTCTGGTAAGTAGCCTACTCGGTTAAAAAACTCTTTCGTAAACGGCTTGCCATTCCAACGAATCGTCCCATCGTCTTGGGTGAGTAATTTCAGAATTAGACGAAACGTAGTTGTTTTACCGGAACCATTCTGGCCAATTAATCCCATAATCTGGCCACTATCAATTTTAAAGCTTACATCATCCACGGCTTGCAATGATCCGAATGCCTTCTTTAAATCTGTTACTTCTAACATACACTTTCACTCCTGTCCCTCTTACCTATCAGCCATTATCTTTATATACATTGTTCGATTGCGTGCTCCATCAAACTCCGCGAAATAAACACTTTGCCATGTACCAAATATTGGCTGCCCATCTTCAATAATGAGTGTTTCACTCACACCAACTACCGATGACTTCATGTGTCCATCCGAGTTGCCTTCCATGTGCACGTACTCTTTGTCATTTGGAAATGTCTTGTTCAATCCTAACTCTAAATCAATTTTCACATCCGGATCAGCGTTCTCATTAATCGTAATACCGGCTGTCGTATGCGGACAATAGACGACTAAAATCCCACTCTCCACACCACTTTCAGCTAGTGCTTCATAAATGTAATGATCGATATTCACAAATTCCTGCTTGCGACTCGTTTGAATCGCGTATTGATATAAGTGACTCATTTAATCTAGTCCTTTCTTTTTTGCTCGTAACTTTCTGAAAAATGACGATAATAATTCACTACATTCTTCTTGTAAAACGCCTGCTTCCACTACAGATTGATGGTTGAACCGACTTTCTTCTAACAAGTTCATCAGCGTTCCAGCAGTACCACCTTTATAGTCTGAAGCCCCATAATAAACATAGGGAACTCGCGATTGAACAATCGCGCCACTACACATGACACAAGGCTCAACCGTCACAAATAAAGCACAATCCTCCAAGCGCCAATTGTCTAACACCTTGTTTGCTTCCTCAATTGCTAAAACTTCGGCATGCGATATCGCTCGATTCGACGTCTCACGCTGGTTATATCCGCGCGCAATAATCTCTTGATCCTTTACAATCACCGCACCAATCGGCACCTCAGCGATTGCTTCGGCCTTCCGTGCTTCTACTAAGGCCTCTTTCATAAAATAAGCTTTTTCTTCTTCAGTAAACAATCTCTCACCTCTAAATTCAATCTCCAGTTTTATTTTACCATAAAACTGTTTTTCCCCCGTAACGTTACCCATAACAAAAAGCCTGCTATTCTCTCGAATAACAGGCTTTCTCAATATCATTTATTGATTACGAAGTCACTTTGACTTTTTCACCATTGTTTTCTTCCGTTTTATTATCTGATTTACTCGCACGGTGTCTCAGTGTAATATTTCCTTGTGAGGCACCGACAGTGATACTATCTCCTGCCTTAACTTCTCCGGAAATAATTTCATCACTTAACATATCTTCAACTTTCGATTGAATGGCTCGACGTAGAGGGCGCGCTCCATATTCAGGATCGTAACCCGCATCTGCTAGAACATCTAAAGCAGCAGTCGTAATACGTAAATCGATTTCTTGTTCTGCAAGTTGTTTGATTAGGTCATCCGTCAATAATTTCACAATTTGAAGTAACTCTTCCTTACCTAATGAATGGAAGACAATCGCTTCATCAATACGGTTCAGGAATTCAGGTCGCATATGTTTCTTCATCTCTTCACGTATCTTAGATTCCATTGAATCATGATCTAATTTACGTTCAACAGCACCGAATCCAACTTCTTTCTCGTCACGAAGAATTGTCGCTCCAAGGTTCGAGCTCATGATGATAATTGTATTTTTGAAGTCTACACGACGACCTTTACCATCTGTTAACTGTCCGTCATCTAGTACTTGTAATAATACGTTAAAGACGTCTGGATGGGCTTTTTCAATTTCATCTAGGAGTACGACTGAGTAAGGTTTTTGACGAATCTTCTCCGTCAATTGTCCACCTTCATCGTATCCAACGTACCCTGGAGGTGATCCGACTAAACGACTCGTCGTAAATTTCTCCATGTATTCAGACATGTCAATTCGGATTAAATCATCTTCTGAACCAAACATGACTTCAGCAAGAGACTTCGCCAATTCTGTTTTACCGACACCTGTTGGTCCTAAGAACATAAAGCTTCCAATTGGACGATTCGGGTTCTTAATCCCACTTCGAGCACGACGCACAGCACGCGCAACAGCACTTACTGCTTCCTCTTGACCGATTACACGATTGTGCAATTCATTCTCAAGGTTCATTAATTTCATGCTTTCAGTTTCTTGTAATTCATTAACAGGAATTCCCGTCCATTGACCTAATACATCGGCAATATCATCCGATTCAACAACTGGTTTTTCTTCCAATTGTTTGCTTTCTGTCAATTCTTTAATACGGTTTGATTGTTTAATTTCATCTTGGCGAACTTTTGCAGCGACTTCAAAGTTTTGATTCGTAATCGCTTGTTCTTTTTCTAAAATCAGTTCATTTAACTTATCCATCTCAGCTTTGTACGGAGAAGGACCATCTGTTAAATCTAGGCGAACTTTTGCAGCCGATTCATCCATTAAGTCAATCGCCTTATCTGGCAACTCACGGTCCTGGATATAACGTGCTGACAAGCGAACAGCCGAAGTAATAGCCTCATCTGAAATCACAACGTGGTGATGATCTTCATAACGATCTTTCAATCCTTTTAAAATCGCAATTGTTTCATCATTCGTTGGCGCATCAACTAGTACAGAAGAGAAACGACGTTCTAAAGCCGCATCTTTTTCAATATATTTTTGATACTCATCAGATGTTGTCGCACCAATCGTTTGTAACTCTCCACGAGCTAACGCAGGTTTCAGGATATTCGAAGCATCGATTGCTCCTTCTGCCCCACCCGCACCGATTAATGTATGCAACTCGTCGACGAATAAAATGACATCGCCATCTTCATAAATTTCTTCAATAATTTTCTTCATGCGCTCTTCAAATTCACCACGGTATTTTGTACCCGCAACTAAAGAACCCATATCTAACGCCATAAGACGTTTATTCATCAGACTAGCCGGAACTTCACCCGCAACGATTTTCTGCGCGAAACCTTCAGCAATAGCCGTTTTACCGACACCTGGTTCTCCAACCAGTACTGGGTTATTTTTCGTACGACGGCTTAAAATTTGCGTTAAGCGACGTACTTCTGGTTCGCGTCCGACAATCGGATCTAATCGGTCTTCACGAGCTGCTTTTGTTAAATCACGCGCCAAAGTATCTAAAGTTGGCGTCTTCGATTTAGAAGCTTGTCCTTGTGTTGGCGGTGGTGTTGTACGACCACGCGCTCCTTTTTTATGATTCGGATTTAAAGAAACCCCTAATTTTTTTGAAATCGACTGGCGGATTTTAGATAAACTTAAATTCAAGTTTTTCATAATCTGTGAAGATAAGATTTTATCATCACGTAATAACCCCAACAATAAATGTTCTGTACCAATCAATGGACTATTTAAACGTCTTGCTTCATCAGCTGCATAAGACATAATCTGTCTTGCACGTGGTGAATAAGGTAAAACGATATCTTTACTATCTGGTCTGACTCTTATACACATCAGACGCTGCCGACGACTCCTTACGTGTAGATCT
>CAMYQS010000035.1 GCA_947296835.1 uncultured Atopostipes sp. | reverse complement strand
TACCTAGATAAGGCAGTCCGAAAAAGACAACCATCAATTGTAAAAGCAATGGTGTTGAGCGCATAACAAAAACGTACACTTCGATTAATACTTTTAGCCAGCTTGGCCCAAACGCACGTGGAATCGCAAACAGCAATCCAAGCGGAATACTTACAACTAATACAATCGCAAATAGTCCAAGTGTTAATTTTAGACCATTTAATAAGCCAGGGATCATATTTTCAAAAATACTACTTTCACTTTTCTCTAAACCGGCAGACCCAAACCATTTACGATAGATTTCATCATACGTCCCATTTTCTTTAATTTCAGATAAGGCGCCGTTAATATCCTCCGCAAATTCTGTATCCGATTTACGCATACCAACAGCCATTGGTTCAACAGCTGACTCGTCTAAGAAGACATTGTATTTTTCTTCGCCACGTAAGTTCACGACGTAATTCCCGTAAACACCACCCACTACGACTGCGTCTACACGACCAGCATCTAAATCTTGAAATGAATTATTGTAGTTTGGATAGAGGACCAGTTCCTCAATACCGTCCAATACTTCTTGTGGCCACTCTGCATCCATAATTTGTAAAGCAGTTGACGATGACTGTGTCGTTACTTTTTTACCGATTAACTCATCTAAATTTTGAATAGGCTCCGTATCGGATTTTGTGACGATGATTTGCGTATCTTCAATATAAACATCTGACATTAAAACCAATTCTTCGCGATCGGGTGTTACGCCATATCCGTTCCAAATCATGTCGATATTACCTGCGTTTAATTCTTGTTCTTTTACGCTCCAGTCAATCGGCTGATACTCGAACGTGTACCCGAGGACATCAGCGACGGCTTGTGATAAATCAATATCGAACCCAACTAACTCTCCTTGGTCGTCTCTGAAACCCATCGGTGCGAAAGTGTCGTCTAACCCGATGACATAAGTGTCTTGACTATCTTCACCTTCTGCCATGATTGTTGTGTTATTTTGTGAAATGAATAAAATACCTGTTAACGTTAAAATCGTAATCATTAATTTTTTCAATGTGTTCATGTGTTTTCCTCCTAATTTTAAGAAAATAAAAAGCCCTTCATTTCAATAATGAAATGAAAGGACGTTAATTCGTGGTTCCACCTTTTTTTACAAACTGCTCGCACAATTTGCCTCGGGGCGTCAAGGACGCCAAACGATTAACGCTCGTACACGGAAACATCTACTATCTGTTCGATGTTTCATTCCAGGGTGTGTAAGAATCGGTTGAATCATCACTCGCACCAAACGTGATGTCTCTTAAAATCAGTTACGATACTCTTTTCCTGTCTTCATTTTATGATATATGCAATTTGTCAATTCGTGTAAATGATGATGATCATCCATGTCATCAGCTCCCTCAAAGGTTAAAATTAGGGTAGAAAAACAAAAACGCCCCTTATCCAATTGCTTGGATAAAGGACGATTACTCGTGGTTCCACCTTATGTTCGTAAGCCGCTCGCACGATTTACCTCTAAACGTTACTAGAAACGTATGCGATTAACGCTCGCTCACGTAGACATCTACTGCTTTCAATGCCCAGCTCGGAGATGTGGTTCGTTTTTGCTTATCGCTACTTGCACCATCCGTAGCGTCTCTCACACTATAAGCTAAAAATTACTCTTCTCGTCATTGCTCTGTTTGAATTGTTCTAATCATACACTCATAAAATTTAAAAGCAAGGATTTTATACCAAAAAGTTTTAAAATGGGTATTTTAAAATCACATCACTTTAGGTGAGGCGCATGAATCGTAAAATAAACAAGTGGAAAAATCCAATGGTTGAAAAGACTGAGAGACTAAACCAAAGAATGTTTGGCATCTTATTAATCACTGTTTTATTGGTTTTTCTCGCATTAAATTAAGGGACGTATTTCGAACCGCGGTTAAAGATATTTCGTGACGAGATTAACTGGAAGAAAGCTCCGTTAATCGATAGCCCTAAAGCTAATGCTCCAGCCGTTAAGAACGTGTTTGTCGCAAACTGGAAGCCTAACAATGTTTCGCCTTCTACGAAAGCCCGCATCATGTTATAAGCCATGCCACCTGGAACTAATGGAATTAAACCAGGTAGTGTAAACACGATAACCGGTGCACGCAATCGACGAGCAAAAATCTGGCTCGCAAACGCGATACAGAAAGAAGCAATGATTGTCGCTAAAAATCCTTGTGTTGATAAATAAGTTGTTAGAAAGAAATAAACCGTCCAACCGACTCCACCTGTAAAACCAGCAGGTACAATCGTTCGTCGCGGAATATTATATAAAACTGAAAACCCAAGTGCCGTAATGAAACTTGAGCCAAAATGTTGGATAAAATCAATTAACATCTATTCCACACTCCTTAAATGAAAGATAAGACGGTTGCTACACCTACACCGATAGCTCCGGCTGTCAGGAAGGCATCTGCCAAAACACTGACTCCAGAAATAAAATGACTGGCCATTAAATCTCGAATACCATTTGTAATCGCCTTTCCGGGTACGAGTGTCATAACACTCGATAAAATAACTATATTAATATCGTCACCAATACCTATGAAACGCAATAGGACTGCGAGCCAAGCAATCGCAAATGAGGCAATCAACTCACTAAAAAAACGAATGTTGATGACTTTAAGTGAGTATAAAAATATGGCATAGCCTGCTGCGCCAAGGATTCCAGCGGCAATTAAGTCATCAAAGTTACCTAGAAAAATAATCGTGAAGAACGCACAAATTAATCCAGCAGCTAAAATTTCTTCAAATGCGGTATAAGTTGGTTCTTGTCTATTTAAAAGATCTAATTCTGTTAGTGCTTCATTGGGGCTAAGTTCGTGTGCAGCAATTTTCCGGGATAATGTGTTAGCTTCTGATACAATCCCTAAATTACTTTTTAATTCAGTCACTCGATGCAGGCGGGTATACTCTTGTCCCGTTTGATCTTGAACGGTAATGATTAAAGCGGTCGGTACGGAAAACACGCTGACTCCCTGCATGCCGTAATTTACGGCAACGCGATAAACCGTATCCTCAACCCGATAGGTTTCAGCACCATTTTCTAACATGAGTCGTCCAATTCCAGAACAAACATCAAGCACTTTCGAAGTAATTAATTCCATAAATATCCCCCTGACTTAAATCGTATTGCTAGTATAACCATTATTTCATTTGATTTCATCACTTTTCAATTAAACTCTCAGATATCTATTCTTTCTAGTAAATTTGCCAATATTCGTATTGTAGAACCGCAAATATGATACAATGACAAAGACTACTTGAAATTAATAATTGTAAGGAGATGATCTCGTGGTTCAATCAATCACTGAAACCGAACGCTTAAATAGAATTAAAAATGAAGAAGAAATTGTATGGATAAATCCACAATTGGAAAAAGTAGAAAAAGCGAATCAGAAAAGTACATATTCGCTCGAAGATGTTCAAGACGTTGAAGATCGATTTCACCGTTTTGCGGCTTATTTTGAAGTTGCTTTTCCAGAAACAAAACAATATAAAGGCTTATTAGAATCTGAAATAACAAAATTAAATAACATGCATGATTGGCTAGAAGACCAGTATGACATGAAATTACCAGGTGATTTCTATATTAAACGGGATGATTTATTACCTATTTCAGGAACGATAAAATCCCGCGGAGCAATATATGAAGTGTTGAAGTATGCAGAAACGTTAGCTTTAGAACACGGTATGTTAAAAAACATTCACGAAAGTTATGAAAAATTCGCTAGTGAAGAATTTCGAATTTTCTTCTCCGAGTTCAACTTAATGGTTGGAACAACAGGAAACTTGGGAATCAGTGTAGGTGCGATGGGGCGTGCGCTTGGATTTCAAGTGACGGTTCACGTATCGGTGGATGCGAAGCAGTGGAAAAAAGAATACTTACGTTCGCGTGGTGTTGAAGTTGTCGAGCACGTAACGAACTTCTCAAAGGCAGTTGAACTAGGACGCGCAGCTTCAGAGGCTGACCCGAAGAGCTACTTTGTTGATGATGAATATTCAGAAGAATTATTCTTAGGCTATACAGTTGGTGGCTTACGTATGAAACGTCAATTGGAAGAAGAAAACATCAAAGTTGATGCAGACCATCCTTTATTTGTATATTTACCTTGTGGAATCGGTGGATCACCAAGTGGGATTACATTTGGTTTGAAGCATGCTTTTGGCGATAACGTTCACTGTATTTTTGCGGAGCCAACGAAAATGCCAAGTATGTTAATTGGATTAGACACTGAATTATATGATGGGATTTCAGTCGAAGACATCGGTTTAGGTGGTTTAACGGTCGCGGATGGCTTAGCCGTTCCTCGTACCTCTGCATTAGTTGCGAAAATAATGAGAAACTGTTTTAGTGGTAGTTATACCTTGAAAGATGATACATTTAAAGCACTACTTACAAATTTATATCAACAAGAAGAAATTTTCTTAGAACCAGCAGCAGTTGCTGGGTTACCAGGACCATTTAAATTAATGGGGTCTGAAGAAGGCCAAGCGTACCTAAAAGAACATAATCTTGTAGACAAGCTTGAGCATGCGACACATATCGCATGGGGAACAGGTGGCTCGATGGTTCCAGATGCAGATAAAGAAGCCTTCATTTTAGAAGGTATGGGAAAGTCGATTGATAAAGCATAGAATTTTAATAGAAAGGTGGAATTTATCTGATGTCGAATAAACGAATTATCGTGATGGTTGGTCCTAGTGGTAGTGGGAAAACATCGATTGGAGAAGTGCTGAGCCAAAACGGTGTCCAACGCTTAACAACAACCACAACTCGTGATCCTCGTGAGGGCGAAGTGGATGGTGTCGATTACTATTTTAGAGAATTTTCTCAACTAGATAGCGGTGATTTTGTTGAACAAACAATTTATAATGGCAATCGGTATGGGCTGACAAAAGAAGAGGTAAGTAATCAGCTAAAACAACATGCTGTTGTTCACGTATCTCTAGATCAAAGTGGAGCAAAAGCTGTCCTTGCAACATTCCCCGATGAAGTGTACATTATATTTGTTTCGATTACTGAAGAAGAAATGATTCGTCGGATGGAAAAACGTGGTGACTCAGTAGAAGCCATTCAAGAACGTATTCGATTTTGTCGTGCAACAGATGAATTAACACCACCTGATTTTGCAGATATGATTATTATTAATGATAATATTGAAAAAGCGGCTAAAAAAATATTAACGTATATTGAAAACAACTAATGAATACAACTAACGAATAAAAAGCGCTAATTGTCTGATTCTTGAAATCAAATGAAAGGCGTTTTTTTTACGTTATCAAATATTCTAGAACTCAGTCTATTGTGCGCTAAATGTTAAAATCAGTCGAATTTAAAATATCTGAGAGTGCTAAATGTTAAAATCAGTTGAATTTAAAATATATGACCGTATTAAATAGATTAAAATCGAATAAAATAAAAAAGCAGCCTCCTAAATAAATAGGAGAGCTGCTTTTAATTTTAATTTAATTAAGGTGTTTGGAAGTTAGATGATGCAAAGCTATCAGGAATATCAAATCCACCGATACCTTGTGCGTTATAACTTTCACCGTTCATAATTGAGTTTTTAACAACAACATAATCTACTTTACGGATAGCGTTTAAATCACGGCCACCAGCGTATGAGATTGCTGATTGTAAGTCTTGCTCCATTTCAGTTAGTGTATCTTGAATCGCACCTTTGAAAGGAACTAGCATCGATTTACCTTCAACGTTACGGTTTTCACCTTTTTGTTGAGCAGATGCACTACCAAAATATTTCTTGAATTTTTGACCATTTACTTCAACTGTATCACCAGGTGATTCTTCGTGACCAGCAAATAATGAACCAATCATAACCATTGAAGCACCAAAGCGTACTGATTTAGCAATATCGCCATGCGTACGGATTCCACCGTCAGCAATTAATGGTTTGCTTGCTACTTTCGCACAACGTGAAAGTGCAGATAACTGCCATCCACCTGTACCGAAACCAGTTTTTAGTTTAGTTATACATACTTTACCAGGTCCAACTCCAACTTTCGTTGCGTCAGCCCCTACGTTTTCTAAATCGCGAACGCCTTCTGGAGTTGCAACGTTTCCTACGATCAAGAATGATTCTGGCATATGTTTTTTAACATGCTTAATCATTTTGATTACTGTGTCTGAGTGCCCATGTGCGACGTCAATTGTAATGTAGTCTGGAACTAAATCTTCAGCAACTAACTCTTCTACAAAGTCATATTCGGCTGCTTTAATTCCTAAACTGATTGAAGAAAATAGATCTTTTTCACGCATCATTTTGATGAAATCTTTACGAGTTTCTTCCTCAAAACGGTGCATTACGTAGAAATAACCATTTTCTGCTAACCATACGGATAACTTCTCATCGATAATTGTCTGCATATTTGCAGGGACAACCGGTAATTTAAACTGACGGCCACCAAATTCAACAGATGTATCTGCTTGAGTACGGCTCGTTAAAATACCTTTAGCTGGGATTAACTGAATATCTTCATAATCGAAAACTTTCATAGAAAGTAAACGCTCCTCAAAAAATATTAGGGGTTTTAATTAAATGACACAAAAAAATATCCGAAAAGGCTCAACATCTTACGCATGCCTATTCCGGAGGTTAAAATTAATTCCCTTTGATACTATACAAGTTGGGTTGACGAATGTCAAAGGAATACTTGAATAATTCATAGTTTTTCTTACAATGTTCACAATCACTGATTTGAACACGTTTATTTCAAAAAAAACGATCGAATATCCTTAGAGGCGTCAACAAGGAATATATTGAGTGATAACACGAGGGCAATGACTGGCGCGACGGCGATAAGTGTCTCGTTAAATGTCTTTTTCATAATTTGCATAGGTTCACTCCTTTTTAGTATAACCGAAGTTGTTAAACAGCATAACGGAAAACAATACTGAGTTTAGTAATAACGAAGTTATTTTATAAATAAAATAATAATTTTGTGTTTTCTAAACCATAAGATTCAAAGACTTGTTGCACTTCCTGTATAATTGAAAAAATATATTTAATGGGGTGTGCATCCATGTTTTTAGCTTGGAATGAAATAAAATATTCAAAAACGCGTTTTGCGTTAATTATAGGGGTCATTGTTTTGGTCAGCTACTTGGTTTATTTTTTAACGGGACTGGCTTATGGTTTGGCGCAGGACAATCGAACAAGTGTTGACAAATGGGAGGCTGACGCCATCGTTTTAACGGATGAGTCGAATGCCAACATTGGGATGTCGATGATGCCACTTGGTGAAAGAGATCAAGTAGATGCGGATGAGGTTGCTGTTTTAGGTCAAGCGCCTAACGTTATTCGTCGTGAAGGTGAGACGAGTGAGGAAGCGAAGATTAACGTCACGTTTTTTGGGATTGATCCGGATGAGTTTATTATGCCGGAAGTGATTGAAGGTGAGGCGTTTACTGATAATTATGAAGTCATCGCTGACATCAGCTTGCAAGAAGAAGAAGGTATTGAACTAGGCGATAAGTTAACATTAGCAGGTTCTGATATTGAAGTTGAGGTCGTTGGTTTTACTGAAGACGCGAAATTCAATGTCGCGCCGGTTCTATACACAACCATCGCAACGTATCAAGATGTTCGTTTTGAGGCAATCGACGAATCTAACGAAGGACGTATCAGTGCACTTGTTCTTCGAAATGACTCGGTGAGTGGTATAGATGTAGAAAATGATGATCTAGTGGTTTACACAATTAGTGAGTACATTGAAGAATTACCTGGATATATGGCACAACTCCTGACATTTGGGTTAATGATTGGTTTTCTAATTGTGATTGCAGCAGTCGTCATTGGAATTTTCATGTATGTCCTGACGGTACAGAAATCGAGTATGTTTGGTGTCATGAAGGCACAAGGGATTTCGACTGGATATATCTCTAGCTCTGTTGTGATGCAGACATTCTTGCTATCACTGATGGGAACACTAACTGGACTTGCCTTAACAGTTCTTACAGCGTATTTCTTACCAGCAACAGTTCCATACCAATCAAACTCGTATTTCTTGATCGGTATTACAGTACTATTGATTCTATTCGCAGTTATCGGAGCATTTTTCTCAGTTCGTACAATTGTTAAAATAGATCCGCTTGAAGCGATTGACTAGGAGGTCACTTGAATGAAATTAATTGAAGCAATAGATGTTTCGAAGACATTTAAAGATGGAAGCCGTGAAATTACAGCGTTAAATGAAACGAACTTTTCCGTAGAAGCCGGGGAATTTGTGGCCGTGATTGGTCCGAGTGGTTCTGGAAAAAGTACATTACTGACTATATTAGGTGGGTTACAACAACCATCTGAAGGAAAAGTATTGATTAATGGGAACAAATTTAGTGAAGTTTCAGATAAAGACCGAACGCAACTTCGTTTTGAAGAAATTGGCTTTATCTTACAAGCCTCAAACTTGGTGCCATTTTTAACGGTTGAAGACCAAATGCGTTTAGTGAATAAAGTAAAAAGCGATGCTTATGATGAAGAGAAAGCAAATAAGTTGTTTGAAGCTTTGAACATCACAGAATTACGTGATAAATATCCAAAAGATTTATCTGGTGGTGAACGACAACGTGCCGCAATTGCTAGAGCGCTGTTCCATGATCCATCCGTCATCTTAGCGGATGAGCCAACGGCCAGTTTAGATACTGAACGGGCAGTCGAGGTAGTGGAGATCCTAGCGCGTGAAACGAAAGATAAGGAAAAGGCGACGATTATGGTCACCCATGATGAGCGTTTGATTGGTTACTGTGACAAGGTTTACTATATGGAAGATGGCGAGTTACGTTTGGATGAAGATAAATCCAATAAAGAACAGCCAGATGAAGATGAATTAGATGGTACAACAACTGAATAATTGACTAAGAATGAAGGGTTCGTTTTGAATCCTTCATTTTTTATCTTGATGAACTAATGACTTAAATTCCTCAGTATATAAAAGTAATCATTATTCAGAAAACAATCGCTTATTTAAAAATGTATGGTTTTGCTTAGCGACTTACGCCTACCTACTGTATAATAAAAACAGGATAGCGAAAGGCGGGATAGAATGTATCAGTATTCAGATAGTATAAATGAAACAAAATTGCGTAAAACATTTTTAATTATCGCACTTATAGGTGTCATACCTTTTTTGTTTTTTGCATTAAGAGGTCTCACTGATTGGACAGGTATCACGGAAATAGATTATCGGTTGGGCGCATTTTTCTATGATCTGCGCACACCAATGCGGACGGAAGTGGCAACAGCCATTACGCGTATAGCCGATATATTGGGTCAATCGGTTACAACAATCATTATAACGGCCGCATTAATACTTAGGAAGAAATGGCGTACCGGCCTTTGGTTTGGATTAACGGTTCTCTTTGGGGCAGCTGGGCTAAACGGTTTGATGAAAGAATTTTTTGAGCGTATTCGGCCAGATCAGATTGATCACCTCGTTGAGCAAGGTGGCTA
>CAMYQS010000034.1 GCA_947296835.1 uncultured Atopostipes sp. | reverse complement strand
TCTACACGAATAATAGCCGCTGATAAAGCGTCCAGCACTACTTCGTTCCCATCGACTGAAATGCCTTCTGGATTAGTAATCGCCGTTGTTCCAGCCGTTTCAGCATCAACAATAATTTCACCATCAGATAAATCAAATGGAATGGTTAGTGGTCTTTCTTTGTTATCAGAGTTGATTAAAACAAAATAATGGCCATCTGTTGAATCTTCTGCACGGTATACAATCGCTAAGTCTGTTTTCTTGATTTCTGGAACACGTACCAATGAAACCATATCATCAATTTCTGCCATTGTACCTTTACTAAAGGCATCCGTACTTCTTCTTAACTCAATTAAACCTTTTGTATACGCACGAGTTGTTGTATTGATTGGGTAAGCTTCAGTATTCGTCGCTTTTTTCCATTCAAAACGGTTAACCGCATCCGTCGAGTCATAGGAATCATGCACAAAGTATGGATACTCAAATGGTTCATCATTTTCATCCGTCATATAAGTAATCTTGTCCGGAATTTGATCTGCCGGTACAGTCGTTTTAAAGTCTGGATGTCTAAATTGTTTTGTACGTCCAAATTCTTGTCCGGCATGGATAAATGGTGTTCCTTGTGCCGTAAGAACCAGCAAGTTTCCTAAACGAATCCGTTCATGAATTTCTTGTTGGTGATCTTTTGGATCTTTCTTAATCGATTGTGCGATAACATCGTGTAAGGTTAAGTTATCATGCGCTGCGATATAAGGAACAACGTCACCAGGGTCGTCTGCTTCAAAGTTTCCTGGATTTGCCGTTAAGTTGTTGTAGATCCCTTCAACTGAACGAGCACCACCTGTTAAGAAACGTGGCTCACCTTCACTACCAAATCCTGATTTCAATTCGTTACGCATCTCATCTGAGAATGAGCCAACCGCTTTTGTATCTTTCATCCAATTTTGGTCAGCTGGTTGTACATTATCGCCATCATCTCCGGCGTATGTTACCCACCCTTCACCAATCATTAAGACATTTGGATTAATTGCTGCTGCTTCGTCATATGCTTTTTGAATCGACTCTGCATCATGGTCACCCATCATGTCAAAACGGAAGCCATCTATTTTATATTCTTCAACCCAATAAGTAATCGAGTCAACTAATACCCGTCGAGCCATTTCATGCGTTGTGCCTAAACGTCCACCACCAAAGTTTGTTTTCGGCGTACCGTCAGCTTCCATAAAGTGGTAGTAGTTTGGCTCTAAATCTTCAAAGATATAGTCACGAGCTGTATGGTTATAAACAACGTCTAAAATGACACCCATACCACGCTTGTGAATTTCATTAATTAGGTTCTTAAATTCTACAATACGTTTCGCTGGATCCGCTGCATCTTCCGAATACATACCGGTTAACGCAAAGTAACTTTGCGGGTCGTATCCCCAGTTGTAGTTTGTTCCGCCTGCCGCATAATCAGTCATGCGTTCGTCATGGTTAAACTCATCCGCGAAGAAATAACTCATCACTGGTAATAATTGAACGTGTGTTGCACCTAAATCTTGAATATAGTCTAGTTTTTCGACAAATGCCGCAAAAGTACCGAATTTACTTGTTAATTCCTCCGCGATATCTGGATCTGACGTAAAGTCACGAACATGGATTTCATAAATAATACCATCTTCACGTTTTTCAAATCCTTCAATATTTGCATAGTCTAATTCTGGACCAATTGTACTTGGATTAACAATTGCTGCTTTTCCAATGTAGTTTTGTCCTTCTCGCTTATCACTCCATTGCGCCATTGAACGAGCATAAGGGTCAAGCGCTAGAACTTTTTCTCCGCCTCTGTCAATTTCAAAGTGGTAGAAGTAACCTGTAACATCTGATAACCCAGTAGTTGAATCATTTAACTCAACTGCCCAAACGCCACGGTCTCCTTTTGTCATTTCAATCGTTTCAACAATCTCATCTTGATTATTCTTATCGTATAAAATAACATTTACATTGTCTGCACTTGGCGACCATAATTTCACTGTTGGTGTGCCGTCTTCAGCAAAAACTAAGCCTAGCTCACCATCATAAGCATAGAGTGAATCTTTCAGGCGCCAGCCAACATTTACTAAAATTTCGCGTTGGTTATAGATAACTTTGTAAGCACTTTGTTCAGAATCAAATGCGCCTTTTAAAATAACAACATTTCGTTCTGTATCCATGGTGATTGTATAATCTTTTAAATCCACATTTTCATCTGAATTGACTAATTTTAACTCTTCCCTAATCATTTCTTCTGTAACATCTTCTAATGAGTGGAAACCAATTTCTAATTGGTCAGCCGCTACAATCTCAGCACTTACAATGCCAACTTCACTCGCAAAGTATGGATTCGTATAAACGGTATCGTCCCCTGCGCGTAAGAAAATTTGCGTGTGGTCGAATTTATTTAATGAATAATCGCCTGTTTGAGCATCACTTAATTTATCTAAAAATTTAAAACCAATACTACCTGGGTTTTCATTAGTAGCTAAATCAAAATATGCACCATAACGGCCGTCTGAAGCCATATCGTGTGCGCCATTTGGCCAACCCTCTGTTGCAGTTACTACGTCTCCCCAAGTCCATAGACCTAATTGTTCGTAATCACTATCTAAGTAGTTTACTCGGATTGTGTTTTCTGCTTTTAATGGCTCATAAGGGAATATTTCATAATCAGCCGTAACCCATGCTTCGTTCATTTCAGGTGTTAAAATATCGATAAACATATCATCTACTTGCCCTGATGCACCTTGCATTGATTTAATCAAGAATCCAATTTTCTCTGGATTTTCAGCTAACGGAATATCGATCGCATAACCGTAATCTGTTGTTGCTGCTTCACCAAATGATATGGCATCAGTATCCCAGTTAGCTGAAGGTGTTTGAACATCTTCCCATAACCATAGACCATTTTGGGCAGGATCATCATGAAGTAATGATTCAAAATTTAAACGGAAGTGTCCTTCTGCAATTGCAGGCAAATCACTAACTTCTAATTCATCTTCTTTTGGTTCTTCCGTTTCATCTGTAGGTTCATCTTCAACTTTTGCTAAACCATCCAGTGCATTTTGTAACGTGGAGATTTCTTCTGCTAATTGTGATCTAGTTTTAACATTCGGTAATGCTTCTTTAATGAGTTTAATCATTTCTTTTAGATCAGCATACGATTTCTCTGTGTAGCTTTCATCATCATTTGAGATAGCCTTTGCCGTTGCAATCAGTTCTTCTAAAGGCGTAACATCCACTTCTGAAATGACAACCGTATAAGGTGCCGTGTAAACAGATTGAACGTTAGACTCTTCTATACCTTCTGTATTATGATCCTTATTGTTTTCTTCAACTTTAGGAATGACATCAAATGCACCATGTTGGTTTCCATTACCACTTAATACCACATGTGCACTTAAGGCATCATCGTTGTCTAAGTCTAAATGTTCTAAAGGAATCTTCCCTTCAAAACCAACTTCACGATTAACGCTAAATTCAGCGCCCTTCGCATCATCCCAGCTAGCTAGAATTGGATTGGTAAAGTCTGATGCTGCGTATAATCCCGCACCATTTACTTCGCTATCTTCACTCATTCTAAATGCTAGTTGATATTGAGGTTTGTTATCCATCCCCGAATAATCAAACTTCGAAGCCCAAGGATTTCCAATATTTTCTGAATCCTCATCGTTTACTTGCAATGCGATATTCAAGTAGTGACCATCGTCACCCCAGTTTGGAATATTATTTGCATCTACCCAAAAATATAGAAACTCATCATCATTGTGTAAATGTAAGTTTCCAATAAGAGATTCATCATATTCCTCGACTGATGGAGCAATTGGATCAATACCTACCCAGTCATCTTTCTTCGCATCTATCGAAATCGTTTGCGTGATACTCTCAGCAGCTTCTTGTGCCATAACTTGTATGGGGATAATCGCTGGTATAATAACATTCAGCAACATAATCATTGAAGCTAGATAAGAGAACACTTTGTACCTAATCTTATTCGACAATATTTCTTCCTCCTAATTAATATAATATGTATAATTACGGAATTAATAACGCAACGGAATGAAAACGGTTGCATTTAAAATGTATCAGAAATCGCTTACATATGCAACGGTGTTTAATCAGAAAGTTATATTTTGTTTAGGATTAATGCATTGGTTCAGATTTCTATACTTAGTTATGCTTCGAATATGTGCAGTTTTGTTTTATCTCTTCATATAAAGTTCTAGACCTAAAAAAAAATAGACTTTATGAAATTCCAGCAACTGGGTTTCATAAAGTCTATAAATAATTATTTGATTATCTGTCTCTACAACTGTACTTTCAAAATACGATTGTAACACTCGGTTACTATCCAAGCCTTTAATGTTCATTTCTACCTTGAAGTGAGATGGCGCTTCTGAATCAAACTTATGATCCAAGTCATATCTAACATTATCCTCGTATGATTCAATCATCTGTGAAATGAATTGTGAGTAAAATGCAGGCACATAACCAATTTTCTTATCATCATTCTTATATACAGCTACTGCATCACTATCATGTTCGTTATCTGAATCTCGTACGAGAGTCAAAACATCATTTTCTAAAAGTGATTCACCTTCTTCATTATAATGTCTCCAGCCTCTTAAATAGAAGTTTAGTTTAAAATTTTCTCCATCGGATTCAATCGGTTTAAGAAATTCATAATTATCTGAAGGACTTGCCCCACCAGTTATTGACATAATTTCAAATTCATTCGTCTCATTAGTAATTCCTAGGTTTCTTAAAATAACTTGGTAAACTTTACGATTTAGAGTAGGCAATCTCCTAGCGAATGCGCTAAATAAAACTGAAGACTCATATTTTTCATCTAAATCTGGAAAAGTAGGGTGGATTCTGTAACCATTATCAAGTGCATCGTACACATTTCTTTTTGTTGGTTCTGTTTGATATTCAAAATAATATTTCTGTTGATTGTATAATAAGTTACCAACATGATACCAGTTATGCGATTCTTGGTTCTCCCATAGTAAACACAACTTATTCGCTCCCATGTACATTCACACCTTTATCAATATTTTCACTTAAGCTATTCGATAAATAATCTATCGAAAATCATCTAACGAAATAATATTTTCAAAATCAAAGTCATCAAATTCATCATCATCTTCGTCGTTATCGAAATAATCTTGCGCTAAATTAAAACGCCCGTGCCACTTTTCTCCCATTTCTTCTGGTGTAATACCAGCGTTTTCCCACAGACGAGTGGTGTGTTGTACGGCATAATAAAGCTCCATAAAGTGGACTAATTGATTTTCAGACTCAAAATGCATGACACCCATTTCTAGCATTTGCATCATCAAGTCTGTTACCTCATTACCTAGCAACATATGTGTCTCCACCACCTGTATTAATGTCTCAAAATCATCACTCATTTTAGCCGCTTCTAACTTCAATCGTTTATAAGCCGTCGTATTACGATTGAACTCTGTCTCCGCATAATATAAAATTTCCTCTTTAGATGGTTCATAATAATAACTCCCCATCCTCTCAGAACGCTCTTTGTAAAATTCCAGCACATCTTCATCATTATCGAACGCTGGATTCGCAATGACCGACCCATTAACGAAATAATAGCCATTTCGAATAATCAATAGTGGTAAGTACTCTTCAAGTTTGTCATAATATTCCGGAATTTCTTCAAAATCTTCCACATCAAATAACGAGTGGCGAATCTTCCACAAATCATAAATTTTCTCAACCGTCAGCACACCGTATAAATTAACGCCTGCCGCAAGAATTTCATTGATATCATCCCAAAGACCGAGCTCAAGCTCGTACGTGTCTACCAAATCGTCAAAATTTGCCAACGTATCATCTAACTTCTCTTTAATTGGGTCTGGCATCGCCATCGCCACACCATCAGCTTCTTCTGAAACGTAGACGATCCCCATACGCACCGCAACCTCGAAAACCGTCATCAAAAATTCAATACGCTCAAAATCGTGTCCAGCCAAATCGAACTTCCCGTCTGCCATGTACTGCAGTAAAGTCAAAGCCCTTTTTTGTAAAATTAAGAACCGTCCATCAAGCGAATCCATTATCCCATCACTCAATGCACCAATTAGTTTAGCTTTTTTCCAGCTCTTTTGAACAGCTATCCCATTCTCGGCAGCTAACTTCAGTAACTTTTCTTTTGTATAAGCGTTCAAAGCAGCCTCTAGCGATCCATCAATCGGATTTCGCATCAAAGCATAGTCATTTAACACACGCTCCATCATTGTTGAAATAAAAAAATCAATTTCTTCTTGTAACTCATCTTCGTTAAACCTATCGGACACTCCAAACAGCTCCTAATTCTTTTTTGTAATTATACTATAAATGAAACAGCCTTCTACGTTTTTATTGAAAAATTACTTTTATGGATTACTATTTTGTCAGACTGATTTCCACATATTTGAGTATTGTTTCTTCATGAGTGTCATGAGTTCTAATGCCTCAGTATTCTACCTAGAGCAAAAAGAATCCCCCTCTAATCGGCACTTGAACTTGTCGATTAGATAGGGATTCTTTTAAAACTTCTCGTAAAAAGCTATTAGCTCATATTCTTCTAAGATGCGTCTTGCATCATTTTCTTTGATAATACGAATATCTTCTAATAGTGGCAACTCTCTGTCGGATTCACTAATCTCATACTTTCGATTTTTGTAGTCCTAATCGAGCATCTTTCCACGTTTCACTCTCTTCAGGATTCAAGATATCGTAGCTTTCACTAAAGGTAATGACTCCTGTATATGGATTAACTTCAACCTTAACGTGTAAGGTATCATCTGGATCCAGCCCTTCTAAGCGCCCTTTATAGACTTCAGAGTCCTCAAGATAATCCTGTGTCAAATCTCCTCGAACAATGTCACCATATATCTCTGCATTTTCAATTTGGTCTGGTTCTGGTACAGGCAACAGAATATTACTCGTTCCTAACTGAAAACCTTCTTGTTCGCGCCTACGTTCCACAAACCGTCCGTCCATTTCCTTATCGGTAGCCATTAATCGCTCATCATAAGTCGTATCATCTTCTGACTTTTCTTTCTGTTGTCTGAAATACTTTGCCATTGGGTTCATGAAATCAATACGTTCAGTTTCTGTCCAATACGTATACTCTTGGATGACGCCATTGATTTCTTCCGCATAGATATTACGATTGCGATTCAAGTAAGCTATAACAGGCTCCTCTTCTAATCGCTCACCTTCTATCTGAACCTCTTGTATAAACGCCACAGCAATCATTTCATCAATCATCTGGACAATATACTCAGCTTCCATTAAACCTTCTAAATCAACATTATCGACCAATCCTGGCTCAGGTCCCGGATCAGGAACTGGCGGAATAACTTCCTCAACCTTCTCATCCGCAAATACCCCCTCAAATTGCTCCAGCACATAAATAACCCCATCACACCAATTCAGTATCACTGAAAAAGACAAGGTCATAAGCACCAACAAACCCTTTTTCACAATCAGTTTATCCATAGACGTTCCAACTCTCATCAAGTCTAGTTATGAATAATATACCAAGGAATGTGGTGGAAGGTCATTTGGGAGGCTCTTCTTTCTTCTTAGTATATATTTACATTCTATAAATATTTTATCTAAAGAACATTATGCTTACTCAACTATCTCAAATCCAATACTTTCAAATTTTTCTTTAAATTCAAGTTCAAAATCTAATATCATGTCTTTTTCAATTAAAATTACTAATTCATCCATAGCTCGTGAACATCCTACATAAAACAATTTATATGCTTGAAGTGTCCCCTTTAATTCTGTTATTCTCACTAAATTTTTAATGTCCTTGATTGTCAAGTTTTGATCAAATTCAAAATTAATATCTTTTATTAAATTCAAATACTTATTATTTTCAAAATCTTCAAAAAAACTTTTGAAGATTTTAGAATTGTTATCGCGATGTTCTTTTTTTATCTCATTATATTTAGAAATCCCTAATTTCAAGAGCAGATTATTAAGTTTATCAGAATAATTATAATATAAGTCTTGTAATTCATCGAAATCTAACTCATCCATTTTACTGAATAATTTTAAGAATATTTTCATATCTATTCGAGGAGTGTAAATATTATCCTCAGCAACAAACATTACTTTCTCATGTCCTTCTCCTTTCACTCCGTGTTGGGTAGATGCTTTTTGATTACCGTTCATATTACAAAGATAGACAAATTTACTAATAGGATAGCTAAAAACTTCTTTATAGTAAGGTACATTCTCTTCATAGGTAACCTGCTCGTTTTCATCACAATGATCAATTAAATATTTATAATATTTTTCACTAATAATTTCTTCTTCATGCAAGTAATTTATTAAATCAGAAAGTGTATCATCTATATTATCCTCATTAAAATAGTTTGCAATTTTTGACAATTGTTCTCTATACGCTTCTTTATCTTTATGAAATTTAATCGATAATTTCGTCTGATTATATATTTTTTCTCTTCTACCATTAAAGTTAAATGTAGACGTTTTAATCTTCTGAATCACTTTCCCATATTCATGAGCCAAGAAATAATTAACTATATCATACATTAAATATACAAAACTAATAATATTGTCATTCGAAACTTCTTCTTTCGGTAAAAGTATTTCAGGAACAGAATATTCGGAGTTATAAGTATAGATTTTATTATAACTATTAAACAACTCTTCTAAATCATTATTCTCATTTTTAAATATCATTCTATTATTTGTCCTAAGTCTTAAGAACGCTTCATATTCATGAGAATTTTTCTGAAAAAATTCATTTATAGAAGAACACAATATAATTTTGGGTTTTATGTCATTACTTGATCTTTTAGCTTCTTGTATTGGTTTTTTATTAGATTTATATATATTTTCAAGAACTGTTACAATATCATACCTGGACCTATAGTTTTTTGTGAATTTCTTAGTCTCACTTGTATTCATCTCATTAAACTCTTCTTCAAACCCACCATCATATTTATCAAACACTTCTTGCATTTTATCACCTAAATAATAAATCGATGTATTGCTATCTTTAACCACTGAATAAAAAAAGTTTAATATAGATGTGGTGGTATCCTGTACTTCATCTATAAAAATATGATCATATAACTCTTTTAGTTTTAACTTTATTACATTGTATTTTGATATTAATAGAAATGCGAACTCGAGCAATTCATCATGAGATAGTCCACCTTCTAACCATCTACTGTAATTCGTTTCTCCATAGTAAATAGTCTTCGTATTCTCAATAAAAATTTCTTTAGATAATTCATCTATTTCTAATCCATGTTTTCCATTATATTTATCCGGATTTTTTTCATAACTTTTAGATATTTGTGGCCAGTACTCTTCAGTATAGAAACGGATTATTGTATCCAGTGACAAAAAAGGATTTAAAAAAGACTGTATAAAGCTATGTATTGTACTGATTTCTACATGTTCTGATACTATC
Source organism: uncultured Atopostipes sp. (assembly GCA_947296835.1). Classification (GTDB taxonomy): domain Bacteria; phylum Bacillota; class Bacilli; order Lactobacillales; family Carnobacteriaceae_A; genus Atopostipes. Next base: position 116 of record CAMYQS010000034.1, on the reverse strand, counting down.
CTTTTTTCCATTTCGTTAGCCGCTCTATTAGTATATGTCTGTCTCTTATACAAAACTCAGAGCCCACGAGACAAGAGCCAAAATCGAATGCCGACATCTGCTTTAAAAAAAAAAAT
>CAMYQS010000033.1 GCA_947296835.1 uncultured Atopostipes sp. | reverse complement strand
GGTTTTTTCATTTTTGAAATGACGATATTAATTGTAATCTTTATTAGCCTTATTTTCTTGTTGTGGAGACTATATAACGAGAAAAAGTTTGACGTTGGAATATTCTTTTGTTCTTTACCTCTAATATTATTGTTCATTTTGGCATTGGGAATGAACTGAGATTTTAATAACATGGGAAATCATACGTTTCCAAAAACAATAACTGCAACTTTACAGGAGTATTATTGTTTTAAATCTATACAGAATGACACGCCACTAAAACAAAGAAATGTCGCTAACGATTCTATTCGGGATTTTAGCAGCATACGAAACCGCGCACCTCTAAAACCTCAAATTTGACCGTTGTCACAACTAATCGTTTTTTTATATCTCTGTTCACTTTTATTTTAAAGGTGGGTTTAGGGCTAGAAAAGCAGGCTCTTGCGCTCGATTTAAGAGATTGGTATAATAAGGGTGCGGAATGTGAAGATTTCGATCATGAATAACACAAAAGCCAGACCTATTTGAGTAGGTCCGGCTTTTTTTGTTCGCTGCGACTATGAACTTGTGGGTTAATGGCAACCTTTTAATCGTCGTCTTGCTTGTCTAACCACCAAGCAGTTGTGGCTTGTGAGCACAAATTACTCCGGATCATTTATAAGATTTTAGATGACAAAGTACCATATGACGAAAAAAGAGCACTAGGTCTGTGGCAACAGAAGCTAGTACTCAATTAATTAAAAAATTTCTTGTTTAAATTATAGCATAGTATGACTTTTTTTGCTTTTTTTAAGATTAATCTTTTCAAATAAAAAGCATGGCGGAAGACAAAATCTTCTGACATGCTTTTTTAATTTCTATTGGATTAATCTTGCGACTGCTTCTGATACTCTTGCAACGTTTTTCGTTGTGTCTTTGATAACTGTTTCGTAATCAGTTATTGATGCGATTGTTCCAAAAATGCCATCGAATCCTACTTCGTACAACTCTTCGATTCCATCACCTATACTTCCACAAACTGCTATAACGGTCATGTCTGCATCCACTTCTTTTGCGGCTTCTAAAACACCATATGGCGTCTTACCATATTTTGTTTAGAAGTTGATTTGGCCTTCACCTGTGAAGCAGTAATCTGCATCCGCTAACTTCTCTTTTAAATTTGTCGCGTCTACAATTAAATCAACACCACGTTGAAGGGTTGCGTTGGTAAAGGCTAATAGGCCTCCGCCTAATCCACCAGCCGCTCCTGCGCCTGGGATTTCACCAACTGATTTTTTGAGAGACTTTTGGATAATTTGATCTAGATTAGATAGTGCTGCATCTAATTCTTGGACCATTTCAGGGGTTGCACCCTTTTGCGGACCAAAGACTGCTGAAGCACCTTCAGGACCTATCAGCGGGTTATTTACGTCTGAGGCGATGCATATTTCACAAGCCATCAGGTCTTTGTGCGCGTTTGACGAATCAATCGAAACGATATCTTTAAGATGGATACCGCCTTGTTTAATTTCGTGGCCATCTTTATCTTTGAATTGGTAATCAAGTGCTTGCGCCATCCCGACACCGCCGTCGTTTGTCGCACTTCCACCGATACATAAAATGATGCTTGTGATACCTTGATCCAGACAGTAACGAATCAGCTCACCCGTACCATATGTTGTTGTGAGGTATGGGTTTCTATCCGCTGGGTCGACAAGTTGGATCCCACTTGCGGTAGCCATTTCAATGACAGCCGTTACACCGTCACCATGAATCCCAATCGTTGCTTCCACCTGTTCTCCAAGTGGACCTTGGACTGTTTTTTGAATGAACTTTCCACCTGTTGCATTTACGATTGCTTCTGTACTACCTTCTCCACCGTCGGCCATTGGAACGTGCAAGACGTCACTGTCCGGGAATACACGGCGGATTCCTTCTTCCATTGCTACACAGATTTCACTCGCAGATGCACTACCTTTGAAAGAATCTGGTGCTAATACAAATTTTAATGTCATATTAATCTCTCCTAGTTTATAACAGCTACGTTCTATACAATTAATCCAAATACGATTGTTGAAATGATTGTTTACGAGAAATATAACAGAAGTATTAAGTTAACGGCAGAAGAATGATTTGTACATACAAACACGGCGCAGTATCGACTGGATAAGCTTTTCAGTGATACTGGTTATAACCTCCGAGAATTAGCAGACTTTTATAAGTTGAAGCTCGCCTCTCGAATTTGGGAACATAAGCAGTGATTGTAGATACTTTTTTGAGATTCTTATGCCATTCTTTATATTTACAGATACTTTTCCGGGATTCTTATGCTATTCTTTTTATTTATAGATACTTTTTCGAGATTCTTATGCCATTCTTTATATTTGCAGATACTTTTTCGGGATTCTTATACTATGAATCAATCTATATAACAATTTTTTCATTATTTGAGATATAAAAAGCAGGTGCAGCTAGATTGCTATCTAACTGCGCCTGTTCTGCTTTCTACACATATTCATGGTATTCGTCTGGGTGCTGGCCTTCTACTCGACCGTCTTCCCCTTTATCGAGAGCGAATACGGTTTTCATTTCATCATTGGTTAATTCAAAGTCAAAAATCGCTAAGTTATCTTTTTGGTGACTTGGATCACCTGAGCGCACAATCGGTACGATATCGCGTTGATGTAACCAACGGAGTATCACTTGCGGCGCGGTTTTGTTGTATTTATTTCCGATTTCAACAAGGTCCGGATGTTCTTTCGCATCGTTTAGATCACGGCCAAGGGGACTCCATGCCTCACTCACAATCCCAAATTTCTCATTCACTGCCACGTTCTCTTTGTTGTGGAAGTATGGCTGGATTTCAATTTGGTTAGTCGCTGGTGTGACGCCTGTTTCATCGATTATTTTCTCTAAGTGGTGTTCTAAAAAATTCGAAACACCGATTGTTTTAACCAATCCGAGCTTCTGTGCTTGGATGAGGGCTTTCCACGCTTCAACGTATTTACCGTCATCTGGGTTCGGCCAGTGAATCAAGTACTTATCGAAATAATCTAAACCGGTACGAGCGAGTTGCTCTTCTATAATCTTGAGTGCGCCGTCGAAATCATGGAATTTTCCAGGAAGTTTCGAGCTGATGATTAACTCATCTCTAGGAATGCCTGAATTTTGAACGGCTTTTCCTACGATTCCTTCATTGTCGTAATTTGTCGAGGTGTCTATTAAGCGGTATCCTGCTTTTACTGCATCGAGAATCTGCAGGATTCCTTTATTTCCCATTAAGTCGATTGTTCCTAGACCAATACTCGGTATTGTCTGTCCATCGTTCAACGTTACCTTTGGAATTTCTACTGACATAATTAAATCCTCCTATATTACTTTTTCCAATTTCACTTTAACATAGGTTTTCTCCTCACAGCTAATTATATGCATGAGATTATCATTTAAGACATACCCAATCGGGTGTTAGTGCGTTTGAGGTGTTTTTGTTATACTATTTCTCAGTGCTTTCATTTCAGGAGGTTTTTAGATGTTATTAAGTTTTGCATTAATTTTATTATTAGGTGGTTTGGCCGGTCGTGTGATGGGTCGATTTAAACTTCCGCCGTTATTAGGAATGATGTTCGTCGGCATTTTGATTGGACCAAGCGTGTGGAATTTGTTGGATCCGTTAACGTTAGAGATTTCAGCGACTCTTCGACAAATCGCCTTAATTATTATCTTAACTCGGGCTGGATTGTCTCTTAGCTTAACCGATTTAAAGAAAATCGGACGTTCAGCTATATGGATGGCCTTTGTACCGGCTGTCTTTGAAATGGTTGGGGTTATTATTTTAGCGCCATTATTGTTGGGTGTGACTACGTTGGAAGCTGCATTAATGGGAAGTGTCTTGGCAGCCGTATCACCAGCCGTTGTTGTACCACATATGTTGAAGGTGCAAGAAGAAGGATACGGTGTCAAAAAAGGGATCCCACAATTGATCTTGGCAGGCGCATCAGTAGATGATGTTTTTGTAATTGTGGTTTTCGCTGCACTATTAGGGATGGCGCAAGGCGCTGGTGTTTCATTAGTGAGCTTTGGCTTGATTCCCGTTCGAATTTTATTAGGGATTTTAGTTGGACTGGGCGTTGGTTTCTTATTATCGAAGCTGTATCAACGATTCCGTTTCCACGAAGTCGAACAGACATTGATTTTACTCGCGGTTTCGTTTGTTTTAGTCACAATTGAAAATGAAACGAACCTACCTTTTTCAGGATTGTTAGCTGTGATGTTTTCAGGAATGATGATTCAACGAAAAGATTTAGATCGTTCCAAACAGTTAGAACGCCACTATAATCATTTTTGGAGTGCCGCAAGTATCGCATTGTTCGTACTCGTTGGAGCTTCCGTTAATTTAGAGTTCTTATTACAAGCAGGCATCGCAGCGATTGTTGTTATATTCGGGGCCTTAGCATTCCGTATGGTTGGTGTACTGATTTCGTTAGTCGGATCCGACTTGAGTTGGAAAGAGCGTCTATTTTGTATGATTGCCTACTCGCCAAAAGCGACAGTACAAGCATCAATCGGAGGCGTGCCATTAGCGGCAGGGCTAGCATCAGGGAATATTATCTTAATTGTTGCCGTACTTGCGATTATGACCACCGCTCCATTAGGTGCATTCTTAATTGATTTAACGTACCACCGATTTTTAGAGCGTGATTTTGTTTGATAGGTTACAACAGATACCCATTCCAACGTAGTCAAGATTCAAGTATGACTACGATGGAACTCTGAATCTTATTTATAAACTGTTTATGACTACGGTGGAATGCTGAATCTTATTTATAAACCGTTTATGACTACGATGGAACACCGAATATTGTTTATAAGCTATTTATACAAAAGTGAAATCGATTATTCATTTCGTCAAAAAAGGTTGCTCGGACTACAATCCGGCAACCTTTCTTTATTATTTATGCTTAATTTTTGGGTTTCAATACGTTTAAGGCTTGGTGATGTACTTTTACTTCTAGTGGCAGAGCAGGACCTTCGTCTCCATCCACGTTTGAATGCATCGGTTCAGCATCGACGTCATCTTCCTCAATTAAGCGCAGCGACATGTTGGTGTCTGTAAAGGACAACACATTTTCGTTATCTGTATGTTCGGCACTAATGCCACCATCGTTGACTAAAGTTTGAATCACACTTGTTACTAAACCACCCTTTAGTCCAACAAATTGAATTAAACCATTTTTGTGATCCGCATGTGGAATGATATCCTCGATACCACCTAAACTTGATGTTAGGGCCATTAAGACTAGGTTTGATTTAAATTCAAAGGTCTCGCCAGCTGCATTTTCAACCTCAAACAAGTCCCCTTTTCCTTCGACAACTGCTTTCGCACCGTCCATAACGTACGCGAAAAATCCGAATGTGTTTTTCTTGTCCGAATCGGTTTCCATTACCGCCGTCGACAGGTCGCCAATTGCGACAACATCAATGAAATAAAGATCGTTCACTTGACCGACGTCTACTTTATCCACTTCTAAATCTTTAAATTGTTCGACCGCATTTTCAGGTTCTATGTCGAAACCGAGAACACGTCCTAAGTCGTTCGCCGTTCCCATCGGTACAAACGAAAATTGTGGTGCGTTATCTACTTGCATTAAGCCGTTCACGATTTCATTCACCGTTCCGTCTCCACCTAAACATATTACAGTGTCGAACTGATCATCTTTGGCTTCTTTCGCCCATTTCTCTGCATCGCCGACTTCGGTTGTTTCACGAATTTCAACTTCACAGTCATATGTATCTAATAAGTTTTTCTCTAATTGTTGCGCGTACTGTGGCGCCTCGCCTTTACCCGATCCAGGGTTTGCGATAATTAATACTTTTCCTAACATCTTGACACATCCTTCGTTTATATTTTTCTGAATTATTTCTTGTACTTAAAGTATAGCGTATTTCTGTAAAATACGGGCATATATTCTCTTTTAAGAGTTGAAAAAAGCCCATTTCACAACGGAAATGGACTTTTCAAATTATGCATTAAATTTTACCCAGAATTTTTTCTGCGCATATTGATGGATACCAATGGCACCACCGATTAAGATTGCCATAATTAGTGCTTGCACACCGATTTGTATCCAGAGGTTTTCTTGAATAATCAACCAGAATCCCAAACCAACTGTTCCGAGTCCACCTAGAAGAACAAGTACGAAATTAAGTAGACTGCGGATAATATGGTTCAAACCACGCTGCATTAATTCCGTAAAGTTGTTCCAATCGAGGTTCAACAAACGGTAGTCACGCATGTAGTAAAAGAGCGTGCCGATAAAGGTGCCGAGTGTATAACCCGCCAGTACAGCCAATGTCACTAATACTGGTAAGTTTACAACTAAAGCGATGGCACCTAGAATCAGTGCACCAAATAGCCATTCGACTACAAAAGCAAACCAGAATTTAAAGCGCATGTATTGTTGAAATGGTAACGGTAGGGAATGAATATAGTAGTAGTTTTCCTTATCAAAAGAAATAATAACACCACTGATTGAAACCTCTCCGACCGTTACCATCGCAAATAACGCCCCAACTAATAAGTAGATACCCCAAAAAAATGGAATCGTCGCTAAGAAAGATGCGTCAATTCCTTCCTCTCTAAATAAGGCAGGTGCCATAAAGATTAATGGAAAGTATAGTTTTGAGAAAATCATCTGAATCATAAAAGTTGTATCTTGGAGTTGTCTCAATTGGTATTTAATAAAGACCCCCCATTTTGAACTTGATTTATCATTTGAAGCGCGAATTTTTTTGGTTTTCATTTTACGAGAACGTGGGAGGTCTCCGCTTTTTTCATCTGAATATAAATCCGGCACAATCCACTTGAAGACAACCCATACAAGTATTGCGACTAGAAGGGCCCAACCACCGATTTTTAGCCAACCTGTTAACATACTTCCGGCGGTGAAAATCTGGTGGAATCCAAGGAATAACGCGTTCGGCGTAGAATCCACAATACCCGTCATCGTGTACTCGACCGGATCATTTGAATAGATAACCGAGAATAGCGTCACAAACATCACGATGTAAAGAACAAGAGTGAATCCTTTTTTGTGGCGACGGTAAAATGACGACTGGTGCAGCAAGTGGATAAATACAAACGGTACAAGGATCATAGCACCCACGATGAGGCCTGCTAAGACAATTGCGATTGGGATAACAAGGAATAAGTTGTGCCCCGCTTGCCAACCCAACATCGAAAATAGAATAATTGGAATAACAAAGAACGATAGCATATTGATCAGAATTGTCACGATTTTGGATAGGAATAGCTCACCTAGTGAAAAGGGTAAGGAAAGATACTCACTTAAATTCGCATTGTCATAAAATAAATTAAAAATGAGCTGAAAGACTTGTAGCAAAATGAACAGTGCCATAAAGCCCATCGAGTTTGTAAAGAGTCCTGGAAATTCTGGAAGTGGTACATTGAAAATCATCGTTCCAAAAAATGTGCCGTAAATAAATAAGAACAGGACGTTTTGTAAGAGGATACGACTTTTCAGGTTTGATTTATCGACTTTGCTCATGCGTCCGCCGTTATTAGAGTGGCGATTCGTCTGCAGCAAATCAACGGTAACGAGCTCCTTCACTTGTTTAAAGCGTATCATCTACATCACCTGTCTCTGCATCGTTTTGGGCGTTTTCATATTGATTTTGTGCGTCGCGGCCTGCGATTTTTAAGTAAATCGTTTCGAGAGACTCGTTTTCGTTGCGTGCTTGTAGCTCTTGGATTGTTCCGTTATATAGGACTTCTCCTTTTCGTAAAATAACAATTTCATCACATAACTCTTCAGCATTTTCTAAGTTATGAGTGGAGAATAATACGATATTTCCAGCATCCGCATGTTGTCGCATCAGCTGTTTCAAATCAAATGCAGCTTGTGGATCTAAACCAGTCATCGGTTCGTCCAATACCCAAATGTCTGGATTTGCTAGTAAAGCACCGATTAGAAACGTTTTTTGACGCATACCGTGTGAGAAGGTCTCAATCGTTTCTTCGGATTCACCCGACATGTCGAATAAATCTATGTAGTAAGTTAAGCGAGATTGGTATTGATCGCGCGGCACGTCATAAGCCGTTCCCATTAATTCCCAGTATTCAATGGCTTTTAAGCGTAAGAAAATATTGGGCGTATCCGCTACGTAACCAATTTTTTGTTTCATTTCATTCCGGTGTTCGTCGAGAAGCTTATCATTAATACGAACAGTTCCTTCCGTTTGATTCAAAATACTGACGAGAATTTTAATGGTGGTCGACTTCCCTGCGCCGTTATGCCCGATCAAGCCGAATATCTGTCCATTTTTAATGGTGAATGAAACGTCTTTTAAAGCCTTTGTTGTGCCATATACTTTGGTCACATTATTAAATTCTATCATCTAATTCCTCCAATGATATTATAGTCTAAACTATGTACCCTTTTATTTTCCCACAAATAGACACAGCTCACAATCCGTATAAAGGTTGAAATACCCGTAAATGATATCATTTTATCATTCAAAACTGGATTGAAATGACTTGTGAAATATGATACTATTATTGTGAATTAAATAACATATATTTAATAGATGACATGTGAAATTTAGGTATACCTTATTGGTACACCGCTTTTCCTTTGAATGCCATTTTGTGAAAGGAAGTTTTTAGTATGAAAAATTACTTAATGAAAAGTCGCCAAGGGCGGTTTCTAGTCGTTGGGACAATCTTTTTAGTGTTCGGTTTTCTACTCATGCCGATGAGTGTTATCGTAAGTCGAATCACATTTTACATATCAATGTTTTTCTTGGGATTTTATGCCGCAAAAGATGCAGTGGTTGAAACATTGGAAGAACGGTCACCAAACGTTGACCTGCTGATGATTTTAGCGGCTGTTGGAGCAGCTTTGATTCAGTTTGAATCGGAAGGAGCTTCGCTATTGCTAATTTTTGCGGCAGCTGAGTTCTTAGAAAACTACGCAAATGACAAATCAACGATGGCTATTTCAGAGTTGATGTCGCAAGTTCCTGAAACAGCGCAAGTTTTGCTGGCGAATGGGAACGTTGTTGAAATTAAGACCGATGACTTAGAAATCGGACAAACAGTTGTTGTCACAAAAGGTGCACAAATTCCAATTGATGGAATTGCGGACCGAAGCGTGGTTGTGAATGAATCGGCGTTGACTGGTGAGTCTGTCCCAGTTGAGAAGCACGATGGAGACGAAGTGTTCGCAGGTACGATTAATGAGGGGAACGTTTTTCAGATCACAGTCAACAAATCTAGTGATGAAACGGTCTTTTCTAATATTATTCGCATGGTGGAAGAAGCGCAGAATCGTCCGTCTCGCATTTCAAAATTTATTGATCGAATCGAAAGTAAATACGTCGTGACGGTCTTAGTGATTGTGCCACTCTTTATTTTAGGTTTATATTTCTTTTTAGATTACTCATTCGCGACAGCCTTTTACCGCGGTATGGTGTTGCTAACGGTCGCAAGTCCATGTGCACTAGTCGCATCCGCTACTCCAGCAACTTTGAGTGCGATTAGTAACGGCGCGAAAAACGGCGTCCTCTTCAAAGGTGGCGCAGCGATGGAAGCTTTGAGCACGATGGATGTGCTCTATACGGATA
>CAMYQS010000032.1 GCA_947296835.1 uncultured Atopostipes sp. | reverse complement strand
GCTAATTATACAGTTTTTCTTCTTTCGATATAAAAGGGCCATTAAATGACAATCATTTAATAGCCCAAATGTTATTTAATTTTAATCGGTATTTCCATCAAAAGTCGCAATCATTGCTTTCGCTTTGTTCAGTTGTCTTTTTCTAACTCTTCTTGGTACAAATTGGCGGATTTCGCTTTCATTATATCCAATCTGAATACGACGCTGATCCATGATGATTGGTTTTCGTAAAATTTCAGGGTGGTTCTGTACTAATTCATGTAACTGATAAAGAGACAATTCGTTAATATCAATGTTTAAATCTTGGAATGCTTTTGATCGAGTCGAAATAATCTCATCTGTGCCGTTCACAGTGAGACTCATCATCTTTTGAAATTCGAGTTGCGTTGGTGGATTCTTAATAATATTTCTTTCGATAAAAGGAATATTAAATTCTTCTAGCCATGCATGAGCTTTTCGACAAGACGTACAGCTAGGAGACAAATATATAATAACCATTGTTTTATCTCCCTTTCATTTATACCAGATTTTAAACTAAATGATTACTATTAATATAATGAAAATACGGTTAAATAGCAATGCTATTCGGAATAATCGTATTTATTTTCCGATATATTCATATAATAAACACCATATCTTCTAAATGTTCGTAAGATATGGTGTTTATCCTGATATTAATAGATTAATTGGGCAATTTGTTCGGCTGTTACATTACCGATATATTTGTTTAAATCAACTTTTTCTAATGTATTTTTAATGGAAGCTAATTCATATTTCACACCACGAAGTTGATCTTCAACGTCTTCTATTTCACCTAGACCAAAGAAATCTCCAAACATTTTAATGTCCGAAATTTTTCCTTGTTCAACATTCAGCTTGACTTCAACTGTTCCTACACCTTCGATACGTACATCACGTTCTAGGTCAAACTTCGGTGATTCACCATAGTTCCAATCCCAGTTGTCTGTGTATTTCGCTGCAAACTCATCGATTTTTTCCCAGTCTTCTTCTGTCAGAACGTACTCTTTTACATCATCTGTACTATCTACATCGTAGATGTTTAATAATAGTCGGTCGCGGAATTGTTTCGTACTGATGTTTTGGTACTCATCATCCATATAAGGCAAGATATTTGTTACACGGCTACGAATCGATTTGATTCCTTTTGATTCTAACTTATGTTTCTTAGGCTTCAATGCACCAACAACTGCATCCACTTCTGAGTCAAACATTAAAGTACCGTGTGATGTCATACGACCATTCTTCGAGTACATTGCATTTCCTGAGAATTTTTTGTCTCCGATAACTAGGTCATTACGTCCTTTTAATTCTGCACCTTCTACACCCATCTTGTGCAGTGCGTCAATAACAGGCTGTGTGAATTTTTTAAAGTTACGGAATGAATCACCATCATCCTTTGTGATGAAACAGAAGCATAGTACACCTAAATCATGGTATACAGCCCCACCACCACTGAAGCGTCGAACAACTTTTATATTATTTTCTTCTACATATTCCGTATTAACCTCTTCATAGGCATTTTGGTTTTTCCCAATAATAATGGAGTTATCATTAATATAAAATAATAAAACAGGCTCGTCTAATTCGATTTCATTTAGTAGGTAGTATTCGATTGCTAAGTTTAAACTTGCATCATGAATTTCTACGCCATCTCGTTCGTTCTTTACGTAATACATCGATTCGTATTCTCCTTCTTGTTTTTAATTTGTCGTTATCTATTTTAAGTAATTTAAAACAAAAAGTCAGCAATTCCACTTATTCCAGTGAAATTAACTGACTTTTATTACATATCTGTATGATGAAAAGGGTTTAACGAACAATATTGTTTATTATCCGAATGTAATTTTCTCTACCGTTTCTTGATCTAGACGTTTGACAACTTCTGTTACTAATTTTACTGTGTTGTGGTAGTCATCTTCATGAATAACCGATGAGTGAGAGTGCAAGTAACGAGTTGGTACTGTGATTGCTAGCGATGGAACCCCGTGTCCTGAAACGTGTTGGCTACCAGCATCTGTTCCCCCACCAGGAATAAATTCATATTGGAATGGGATTTCTAACTCTTCCGCAATATCGACAACAAAGTCACGTAGACCTTTATGAGCGATCATACTTGCGTCAAATACGATAATTTGTGGACCTTTACCTAGTTTTGAGTTTGACTCGTCTGAAGTCATACCCGGTGTATCTCCAGCAGTACCTGTATCTAATGCGAATGAGATATCTGGGTTGATACGGTTTGAAGATGTTTTTGCACCACGTAAACCTACTTCTTCTTGAACGTTACCGACTGCATAAATCGAGTTTGGTAAGTCTTCTTCGCTTAAGTTTTTAAATACTTCGATAGCTACTGCTGTACCAATACGGTTATCCCACGCTTTAGCGAGTAAGAATTTCGAGTCGTTTAAGCGACGGTATGGTGAGTATGGTGTAACCATATCTCCTGGACGAATACCCCATTCGCTAACTTCTTCTTTACTCGTTGCACCGATATCAAAGAACATGTCTTTAATTTCATAAGGTTTTTCACGTGCTGCTTTTGACAGTACATGAGGTGGTTTACATCCAACTACTCCGTGGTAGATTTTACCATCGCGCGTTTTAACTTCAACTTGTTGTCCTAGTAGAACTTGACTCCACCAGCCACCAAGTGTTTGGAATTTTAGGAATCCTTCGTCTGTAATCTGAGAAACCATGAAACCAACTTCATCCAAGTGACCTGCGAACATCACTTTAGGGCCTGTAACCGGTCCTTGTTTCTTCGCAATAATACTACCTAAACCATCTTGCATGATTTCATCTGCGTAAGGCTCTGTATATTGTTTGAATATATCACGTACTTCTTCCTCGTTACCAGGAACGCCACGCGCTGCGACTAAATCCATTAACATTTGATCGTCTTCATATGTCATTCGATTTCCAACTTTCTAAAAATGATATTACTATTTTAGCATATTTATTGAGAAGTGACTCGCTCAAAATAAAAATCCCACCTCCTCACTGCTTCTACTGACTTTTTTTAAGAAATTATTGAAAATGTTCAAATTTAAAAGAATTTTCAATTAAAAACGCGAAAATACGATTTTTTCGCAAATTATATATATAGGGGTTAAATACAATAGATAAGGATTTGATCATATGAAAAAGATTATAACATCGTTCAGTCGGAATACTGCTAGTCAACCTACGGAGTATGAATTTCAAAAAATAGCTATACACAGAAAGCTGATCACATCGCAAAATGAGCTCAATCAGTTTAAGCGAATTGAAGCTGGTGCTTTAGGTGAGATACAATTTGCACAAGTTATGAATGATTTTGGATTACCACAGTGGTCATATCTTCAAAATATTTGGTTAAAAGATCATGCAACATTCGAATGTGATTATATATTAGTGACGAATCACTGTGTGTACATATTTGAAATCAAAAATTACTTTGGCGTATTCGAATATCAAAATGGACAATGTAAATCTAGAGGCGTTGACATCAGCTATAATCCCCTTAATCAAATTCACAATGCGACGGTTCACTTAAAGAATTTATTAAGGAATTATAGCTATAATATACCAGTCAAAGGCGTCTTAGTTTTTATCGGCGAGCATAACAAAGTCCTCATTCATGATGATATAAACTATATCGATATTATCAGTAGTAATGAGGTATATGCGTATATTCAATGTATTATCCACGAAGAAAGAATGCGTCAAGTCAGTATCAATACTGATTATCTTTTGAAGTATTTAGAAGAATTTGAAGTGGTGAATCCGTATACTGTTACGCCTTATAGTCCATCAGATATAACTAAGCAGCACACTGGTCTTTATTGTAAAATGTGCGCTGAAAAATTAAGAGTAACCCGCAACCTGTATATTGAATGTAGTTGTGGTTTTCAAGAATATCGTGAGCATCTAATCGTACGAACAGCTTGTGACTATGGTGTACTAACACATGGTACAAATTTTGTAGTGAGAGATATATGGCATTTCGCTGGTTCTTCACCCTCACATGATTATGTAAAGAAAGTTCTGCTCAAGCACTTTAATATTGTTCAAAACGAAAGAATATTAACTTTGGAAAACTATGGTCAGCCGCTATATAACCTTACGAATCATTTTAGTTTTGAAAAGCCAAATCGGATGTTGATCACACCCTAAATTAGGTGGCGACAGCCTGCCTTTACAATGAGCTGAGGTGGGATAGTCTCGTGACAGGCTGGCACAGACTTCAAATCCTACCGAAGGCGACTCATTGTCAAGGACACTTCGTTTATTTTAGCTATTTACTACTATTTCAATTTAGTAGTATTTTTAGTCATCCGATTTACTACTATTCTGAAATAGTAGTGAGCAGAATGCTGTTCGATACATCTATTTTAAAATAGTAGTAATTTCACCCCTAATATTTACTACTATTCTGATTTAGTAGTATTTTTAACGAAATTATACACGTAGACAGAAAATTGTCTTACAAGTTTCTGTCTATTAAATAAAGAATCAAAATTGGCACACCAATATTACCATCTTCAAGCCCTAGATTTGCATTAACTACTAAAATTTCTTACGATTAAGTTGCGAGAACATGAAGGGATTGGATTGTTATGCGTGATATAAATGAATTACGAAAAGATATTATGAATGCTTCAGAAAATAGTGAGTTTACTGCAAAAGGCTGGCAGCCTATCTTTCAGGCTCCACCAACAGCTAGAATCTTGATAGCTAGTCAGGCTCCTGGATTAAAAGCACAACTGTCGAATAAAACATTTTATGATGTTAGTGGGGATATGTTGCGGAATTGGTTAGGTGTGGATGAAGAAACCTTTTATAATTCAGGATTGTTTGGAATTGTACCCATGGATTACTACTTTCCTGGTAAAGCAAAACATGGTGATCTGCCACCGCGTAAAGAATTTGCACAAAAATGGAACCCAAAAGTATTAGAAACGATGCCTGAACTTGAAATGAAAATTATCATCGGTGCTTATGCTCACAAATTTTATCTTGGTAAATCAGCTAAGAAAAATTTAACGGAAACGGTTCGTCACTATGAAGAGTATCTACCAGAATACTTCCCAATTGTCCATCCGTCACCACTCACCATTGGTTGGCGTAAACGAAATCTATGGTTTGAAGATTCTGTCGTGCCAGAATTACAACGGTTAGTGCAGGAAATCTTAAATAAATAACAAAAAAGAGTAGAATCATGAAATGTTCTCCTAGGAAAGCACTTCATGATTCTACTCTATTTATTTTTAATCATTATGCATTTAATGCTTGTTTAACTTGTTCAGTTAAAGCAGTAAAAGTCGCTGGATCGTTTACAGCAATATCAGCTAAAACTTTACGGTTTAAGTCGATGTTTGCTAATGTTAATCCGTGCATGAATTTAGAATAGCTTAATCCGTTCATGCGTGCTGCAGCATTAATACGTGTAATCCATAATTTACGGAAGTTTCTCTTCTTAGTTTTACGGTCACGATATGCGTACATGTGTGATTTCATTACTTGTTGTTTAGCTACACGGTATAATGTATGTTTTGAACCGTAATAACCTTTTGCTAATTTTAGCGTTTTTTTACGGCGGCGTCTAGATGCCACTGAGCTTTTTACTCTAGCCATTTTAGGTCAATCTCCTTCTGGTTGAAATTAAATTCTTGAATTATTTTTTCATTGTTGCAATTGCAGATTCGATACGTTTTTGGTCACCTTTTGCAACTAATCCAGACTTACGTAATTTACGTTTTTGCTTCTGAGTCTTGTTTGCAGCCAAGTGACTTGTTTTAGCATGTCCACGTTTTAATTTTCCTGAAGCAGTCTTTTTAAAACGTTTTGCCATACCTTTATGTGTCTTTTGTTTAGCCATGTCGTTTACCTCCTGAACAATTGTTAGTATATCAGTGAATTGAATTACTTAATTTTTTGTGGTGCTAGCATCATGAACATGCTACGACCTTCCATTTTTGCTCTTGATTGGATGTCAGCAATATCTTTCATGCCTTCAGCGAAACGTTCAATCACTTCACGACCTAAGTCTTTATGCGTAATTGCACGACCACGGAATCGGATAGATACTTTTACCTTGTCTTCGTCCTCGATAAATCCTCGAGCTTGACGCAATTTCGTGTCAAAGTCGTGATCATCAATTGTTGGGCTTAAGCGGATTTCTTTAACACTTTGTGTCTTCTGATTCTTACGTTGTTCTTTCTCACGTTTTTGTTGCTCATAGCGGTATTTACCATAATCGATAATACGTGCTACCGGTGGCTTAGCGTTCGGTGATACAAGTACTAAATCTAGTTCTACTTGTTCTGCCATGCGTAAAGCCTCATCACGAGATACAACTCCGACCTGTTCTCCGTCTTTCCCAATTAAGCGTACTTCCTTCGAACGTATTTGTTCATTGACAATCATTTCTTTTGCTATGGGGGTTCACCTCCGAAATATTTGCTTCTGAAAATAAAAAAAATGAGACTTCTCATTTGAAGTCCCACGGTTAATCTATTGTTATCATATATCAACATTTATAAGTCTGCACAGTCTAAGTGCATCCCTCTGCATTAAATGTACAGGTTGATATATATAATAGATATTGGCCCGTGGATATAATTCCATCGAGGCGAGGAGCGGGACCCCTTCTTTATTTTCTAAGCTAAATAAGTATAGCATCTGTGTTCCCGACTGTCAATAACAAGTTGCCAATTGGCAGCATTTATTGTGTACAGTCAGCAGAATGAATAAGTACTTCGTGTTCTGCTTTGCATATAGTACTCTATGTCGAATGTAATTGCAATAGGAAAAAGCACCCTTTACTAGAAAGAGTGCTTTCATATAAAAAAAATATTAGTTTACTTCTTCTTTTTTCTTGTTTTTTGCGATAAATAACAGAGTTGATCCTGCTAGTAATACAGCCATACCAACTGTTTGGATGTCGTTTGTTTCACCCGTAGCTGGAAGATCGTCTAAATCTTTTTCGTCCTCTTTAGTCGTTTCTTTATCTTCTGTTACTGGAGGAACTGTTGGTTTTTCTTCCTCTACTCCTTCACCTGGTACTTCAACTACCGGTTCTTCCGGAGTAGGTTTTTCTGGAGTAGTTTCAACAACCGGAACGACAGTTACAGAAACTTCTAATAACTCTGTAGAACCATCTGGGTAAGTAACTAGAATTTCTAACATTTGGTCTTCTGTCGTAGCACCAGTTAAATCAATCGCATCACTATTTTCAAAAATAACTTCTGTATCTTCAGGTAACTCAGTTAAGTTTGCAATAAGTGAACTTGCTTCTGGTAATACTCCTACTACTCCATTTAGATCAAAAGCGATATTATCTGTCGTTAATTCAGCTGATAGAACTTCATTCCATGCAAGACCTACAGTAAGGATACGTCCCTCAGTCGGTTCATAATCTACTGCTCCATCACGCTCAGTTATTTCACCAATGTACTGGATAAGCGCATTTGTTACTTGTCCTTGGTCTTCTTGGATGATTCTAGCTTTAGAGAAATCATAACCGTCTCCACCTTCAACCATGAAGTTGTTTGTAGCGATCGTATATGTTTCATCTAAATCCATTGGACCACCATTGATAAATAATTCTGAATCAAAGTATCTTCCATCTGGTTTTGTGAAAATTTTGTAGTGTAAACCAGAAGTCTGTAAATCAATTTGTGGGCCATACTGCTCAAGCGCACGCTCATATGAATATTCAATAACATCTTTGATGTCATGACCTGTCATTTCAATAATTGACACAACGTTACCGAACGGGTCAACAGTAAAGATATCACGAGCTGTGATTGAACCTGCTGCGATACTCGCACGAATACCACCATTGTTTGTGATGGCAATATCAGTGTCCGCAAAATTTCTTAATGCGTCTGTAATTAAGTTTCCAATTGATGCGTCCATTTCTCTACGAGCATCACGGTTTAATTCGTTAGCTGTTTGTCCAATTACAATATTTAGTAATTCATCAGAATCTGCTTTGTACTGGTCGATTTTAGCCTGAACATCTTGGTTAACTTCAGTTAATCCTGAAACAGGTTGTAATTTACCATTTACAGTAACTTCTCCACTATCTTTATTTAATGTAATATCTAGAATTCCGATATTGTTTGCATTACTTCCTGTTGATGTGATTGGTGTACCATTTACTACTTCAGGTGTTTCGATGGTAGTGTGTGAGTGTCCTCCTATAATAACATCAAAGTAATCGACGGCTTCTGCTAGACGTCGGTCATCCGCAATCCCAATATGCGTTAAACCGATTAAGATATCTACTTCGTCTCTCAAGCTACTGTATTGTTGCGCTGTAAGTATGTAAGGATTGAATTCCATACCTGCAATTCCAGATGGTGCTGTAGCTGGGGGAGCTTCTGTGATTCCAAGGACTCCGACTGTCACATCATCAAAAATAAAGATTTCATAAGGTTTCATATCTGCAATAGGAACATTCGGATCAACAATCTCCATGTTCGCTGCAAGCCATTCAAATTTCGAATCATTTCGACGGTCTTGGAATACTGTTTGACCATAGTCAAACTCATGGTTACCGATTGTTAGTAAGTCGACGTTTAAATCATTCAGTAATTCAATCATTGGTATTCCATCCATTAAATCAACTACTGGATTTCCACTGAAAATATCCCCCGCATTTAAATGTAACGAGTGATCAATTTTCGCTCGTTCGGTATTTAAAAAGTGAGAAATTTTCCCGAAATCATCAATCTGTGCATGCATGTCATTTGCATGAAACACCGTTAGTGAAAAGTCCTCTGCGGGCTCTTCAATTTCTTGTGCCGAAACTTTATTTGGAGTGATTCCTACTAATGATAACGACAATAAAGATAAAATCCATGGATTTGCTTTTTTCATTATTGTTCCCCTTTTTCCCATTTTTTGTACTCATGGTGAGAAGCTAATAATCATCCTTTCATACTCTATTTATTCCATCTCGACCTCACCCTGCTGAGCGCGCTTACATCGTACCATATGTTTTGATAGCCGGCAATGTAATTATGTATATTACGGATAATAAAAATAAACTCTCTTATCTATTTGACAAGAGAGTTCATTTTTTATTATTTTACTAATGCTTTCGCCATCGAAAAACAGCCAATTGTCGCGGCAGTATCTTCTAATTCTGGTGCAACAATATATTGTTCTAACGCTGGCGTTGAAACATAATCACTGTTTAGTTTTGCAAATTGTTCGCGGACTTTATCTAATAGTCCTTCAACTTTCATAACTCCTCCACCATAAACAATCACTTCTGGTGCTAGGAATAATGTGGCATTATATGCACTTTGAGCAATGTAATACGCTTGAATATCCCAGTATGGATCTGATGCAGGAATATCTTGACTACTGATTCCTAATCGTTTCTCGATTGCTGGACCACAAGCAAGGCCTTCTAAACAGTCCCCATGACTTGGGCAATTTCCTTCAAAGTGATCATCCGGATGTTTTCTTACAGATACATGTCCCATTTCAGGATGTGTGATGCCTTGGATAAATTCACCATGCTTCACACTTCCACCACCGATTCCCGTGCCTACTGTGTAGTAAACTAACGTATCGATGCCTTCACGCACGGAATACTCACCATATGCTGATGCATTTACATCCGTTGTCCAGGCTGTTTCAACATTTGGAAACTGATCCTTGATATGACCTAGAAAGTCATAATTTCGCCATTTCAGCTTAGGGGTACTTGTGATATAGCCATAAGTCTCTGAGTCTTCTTTGACATCAATTGGTCCAAATGAACCAATTGCGATGGCCTTCAACTCATCTTCAAACTGTTTGAAGAACTCGACCACTAGAGGCATTGTTT